>NZ_VOZL01000059.1:0-1477 GCF_013419805.1 Acinetobacter sp. YH12058 | reverse complement strand
AAAATTGATTTATTCACCGCTGAACAGTTGATGTCTCAACCTGAATTACTCTGTCAATATGATGGACTAATTTGGGGTACTCCAACCTATCTCGGTGGTGTCTCTGGCACTTTTAAACAACTCATGGATGCCACAGGTCCATTATGGAAGAAGCAGGCTTTTAAAGGAAAATTAGCCGCAGGATTTACTGTTTCCTCATTACCTGCTGGGGATAAGCAATCGACCCTGATTTCGCTTTTCACCTTTTCGATGCAACACGGTATGGTATGGGTCGGCAACCCTATTTTACCTGAGCAACATCAAGGTGTTCCGTATACGCAAGCAGCCAATCGTCTCGGCTCATGGTCTGGTCTTATGGCACAAGCCGAACATGCCAGTGCGGCAGATGCTTTTGATATTGGCGATATTAAAACCGCTCAGTTATTTGGACAAAACTTTGCATTTCGCTTAAATGCATATCAAGGAACATGATCAAATGAAAGAGTCTAGTCTTTAATTTCCATATGTTTTTTAATCTCGGGCATTACTACATTAAAAACATTAGGTGTTATCAATAGTTTCTTTTCTATGTGAATGTCAGCATGGATTAGGAATATCTCTTATGAAGAAGATCCTGTCAGGATGATGGGTTTTCTTTATTTATCTTACAAATTCTGAAAATATCTATACGTTGCCATCATTCTTATCTTTTTTGCAGCATTTATCGCTGGAGAATGAATAACCCTCATATCCATTAAATACACATCCCCTTGTACGCCAGTTAATTCAATGATCTCTAATTTTTTATTCTGAAAATCAAAAGGCTGATTTAATATTTTCGTACTCAATAAATGATTCAGCTGACTTGAAGAAGATCGTTCAGTTAAATGATGTGAACCTTTCAAAACTAGAGTTCCACCACCATGAGGTTGAATATCATCAATGATTAAAAAAAATTGCAGTGACTCAAAAGCTGTTGAATGTGAATCGACATGCCATTTTAAATCATTCAGTGTCCATTTTTCCTGTTGAGGTAATGTCAGTAGAAGTTGCTGTTTCTGATCAGAGTAAAACTTTTTAGCAAAAATTTTGAATACAACTTCACCCAAAATATCTGAATATTTTTCTAAAGTTTTTGGCTGTTTAACTGTTCTGGACAACATGACAATCTGTTGAAAATGACTCAATTTTTTCAATTCTTTAGAGATTATTTTATTATTTTCATAAATTTTTAAACGTTTCAGTTCTTCAACCAAACTCTCTTTGATTAAATTTACTTCTTTTTTATCAATAAACTGAGATAGCTTAACAATTCCATCAACACTTAAGTCAGTTTTAATTTGTTTTAACTTTATTTGATCCAAATCGGCTCCATTATGATTCATTTTAAAAATTTCCAATCCCTAAGATTCAATCAGCTCTACTTAGGCAATAGCCTTAATAAACCAGCATTTTTTCCATCTTCCAACACCCAAATCGAGCCATTATATGCAGTATG
>NZ_VOZL01000058.1:0-1658 GCF_013419805.1 Acinetobacter sp. YH12058 | reverse complement strand
GCCAGGCCTCAGCATTTTATTATGGTGATCCCCTGGGCGAAATGCGCCTGGTAAGCAGAGTTTTTGAAATGTAAGGCCTTTGAATAAGACAAAAGGCTGCCTCATCGCTAACTTTGCAACAGTGCCATTTTAAGCGTTATGCTAAGCCCAGGAAGCCGCAGGATCTTTTGAACCACAACTGCATTAACGTCCGCTATTCTGATACGAGTGGATTGTACGCCTGGGAATTCGAGAAAGATGCTCAGAAATTCAGTCTGAAAGTCAAAGGGCAATATATTGCGAACAGCACGATTCATCAGCTCGATGCAGCATTAGACGGGCTGGGGATTGCCTATATTCCCGAGTATGTTGCAGATGGATATATCAAAAGCGGCAAGCTGATTGCTGTTCTGACCGAGTGGTGTCCATATTTTGACGGCTACCATATTTATTATCCTCACCGCCGACAGGATTCTCCTGCGTTTATGGCTTTTCTGCAAGTTTTGCGTGACAGGTACAATAATGGAATAAGATAAATTTATGAGTAAAGGATTATGTCCACGATAAGCACCTGGGTCGATTCCTGGGAGGCGGCCATGAGGGTAGGGAAGCGCCGTCCCGTCAAGTCAGCGTAATGCTCTGCCAGTGTTACAACCAATTAACCAATTCTGATTAGAAAAACTCATCGAGCATCAAATGAAACTGCAATTTATTCATATCAGGATTATCAATACCATATTTTTGAAAAAGCCGTTTCTGTAATGAAGGAGAAAACTCACCGAGGCAGTTCCATAGGATGGCAAGATCCTGGTATCGGTCTGCGATTCCGACTCGTCCAACATCAATACAACCTATTAATTTCCCCTCGTCAAAAATAAGGTTATCAAGTGAGAAATCACCATGAGTGACGACTGAATCCGGTGAGAATGGCAAAAGCTTATGCATTTCTTTCCAGACTTGTTCAACAGGCCAGCCATTACGCTCGTCATCAAAATCACTCGCATCAACCAAACCGTTATTCATTCGTGATTGCGCCTGAGCGAGACGAAATGCGCGATCGCTGTTAAAAGGACAATTACAAACAGGAATCGAATGCAACCGGCGCAGGAACGCTGCCAGCGCATCAACAATATTTTCACCTGAATCAGGATATTCTTCTAATACCTGGAATGCTGTTTTCCCGGGGATCGCAGTGGTGAGTAACCATGCATCATCAGGAGTACGGATAAAATGCTTGATGGTCGGAAGAGGCATAAATGCCGTCAGCCAGTTTAGTCTGACCATCTCATCTGTAACATCATTGGCAACGCTACCTTTGCCATGTTTCAGAAACAACTCTGGCGCATCGGGCTTCCCATACAATCGATAGATTGTCGCACCTGATTGCCCGACATTATCGCGAGCCCATCTATACCCATATAAATCAGCATCCAGGTTGGAATTTAATCGCGGCCTCGAGCAAGACGTTTCCCGTTGAATATGGCTCATAACACCCCTTGTATTACTGTTTATGTAAGCAGACAGTTTTATTGTTCATGATGATATATTTTTATCGGCACTGTTGCAAATAGTCGGTGGTGATAAACTTATCATCCCCTTTTGCTGATGGAGCTGCACATGAACCCATTCAAAGGCCGGCATTTTCAGCGTGACATCATTCTGTGGGCCGTACGCTGGTA
>NZ_VOZL01000057.1:0-1963 GCF_013419805.1 Acinetobacter sp. YH12058 | reverse complement strand
ATTGAAATTCAAGACAGCCCATGCTATCGTGGTTTTCCCGAAGGGCGCACTTAGCCATTGGATTTCATCCAATGGTGCGACAAGGGGTAAATCCCCTTTGTAATCCCCTGACCAACATATACATGTTGGTAATTTCGATAAATCGAAATAAAGAGCAAAAGCAAAATGGCGATATATCATTTTTCAGTTAAAACGATTAGTAGAGGTAATGGACGATCGGCCGTTGCTTGTGCTGCATATCGTTCAAGTGAAAAATTGGTATGCGATTTTTATGGAAAAGAACAAGACTACACAAGAAAAACTGGTGTCGAATTTACAAAAATCTATGCACCTGAAAATACAAATACTGAGTTACTCAAGCGCCAAACACTTTGGAATGAAGTCGAAAAGGTTGAACGTAGAAAAGATGCATTACTTGCAAGAGAGTTTGAGATTGCATTTCCCAGTGAGTTAAACGCTGAACAGCGTGAAAATATGCTCAATGAACTTTGCCGAAACCTCGTTAAAAAATACGGTGTCATCGTTGATGCTGCTATTCATGCACCTCATACAGACAGTGGAAGTGATGAACGCAACTACCATGCACACATCATGTTCACAACCCGAAGTATTAATGAGCAGGGTGGCTTTTCAGCAAAAAAATATAGGGACTTCAGTCGTGACAATGGCACAGAAACTGTAAGCCACTGGAGAGAATCATTTGCAGAGTTATGCAATCATCACCTGGAACAAAATGGATTTGATGAACGTGTCGATCACAGAAGTTATGAAGACCAGGAAAGTGACCTAGAAGCAACTCAGCACGAAGGTCCTCAAGCGACATACCTCCGGAGACGAGGGATATTTACAGAAATTAGTCTGAAAAATGATGAAATTAAGCTACGTAATTTAAAAATCAAAAAGGTCATCGCACTGGATGAAAACATCAAAGTATCTGAGGATCTTGTTCAAAAAGTACGAAGTGAGCTTCAGTTTCAATACTCTCAAGCTGAGTATTCAGAAAAAACTTCTCAGAAACTTTATGAATTCCAAAATGAAGAATTATCAAAATTAACAACAAAATTAGACACGATGAGTTCTGCAATATCAGAACTACGCAAAAAAGAGCCTTTATTTTTTAAAACAAAATGGATCAATCAAATAAATGACCTGATCGACCAACACAACACCCAACTAGACATCCAAAAGCATATTTCTGGTCTTAGTGAAATAGAAAAAAAAGAGAGATATTCTGATCATTTAAATAAATGGACAGAAGAAAATCAGCTGCTCCAGCCTAAAAAGTCTTTTGCAAAACTTGACGAACCGAACATCACTGTTAAACAACGAAAACTTAATGATCAAATTTCAAATATAGATCATCAAATTTCTGAAATATCACGCAGAGAAACTGAGTATCAAGAGTATGTACGCGATCAAAGACTGGAGATCATAAATAGTTATATATTTGAAGAAGATAACTATGGAAATAAATACTTTAGTCCTCAAAATGGTGAAAAACAAAAGCGACTATATGCAGAAGAAATGGAAGATCTAAAAATCCAAGAATTGCATGCGGCTTTTACAAAAAAAATTGAGACCGAAGCGCAGCAAGAGTTTTCCCAAAAAATAGCAATACAGCTCGAAAACGACCGAAAAGATCGTGAATCTAGAGAACAGCAGTTACGTAAAGAACGAGAGCAACAAGAACAACGCTATGCACAAGAACGAGAGCAACAAGAACATTTGGCATTTTTAAGACGCCAAGAACAAGAAAAACAGCAGAGAAATGAGCCTAAAAAGCCAGAAAATGACAATAACCATGACTACACGCCTTAGCAATCCCATTTAAGCGCAAAAAAACGGGGGTTTTAGCGACTTTTGATAGAAATACAGTAAAACTATAGTTGATAAAAATAAAATCGCTTAGAACGCATATGAGTGCGTGTTAGCGAGTGGCTACGGGCGACACGCCGCAAGGTGG
>NZ_VOZL01000056.1:0-1996 GCF_013419805.1 Acinetobacter sp. YH12058 | reverse complement strand
AAAACATCATCTTTGAGCATATAGACATCACTCATTTCTAATTTAGATATGTATTCTAGAAGTAACTCCTCGGCTGTGTCTATATCCCAATTGGATGCAATGTGCAAAGAACGTCTTTTTAACTCTTGTTGTCTAGTTACACCCTCTATTCTCAAGGCTTTTCGAGCATATTCGATCATTTCAGGTATTTGTAAATCAACAGGTAAGTGATGACCTTTTGCTAAGATTTCCATGAATTTGGAGTAACACTTTAAAGCCCAACGTCTAGAATGTTTACCAAAATAAGCAGTATCACCACTAAATTGACCAGCACCACGATGTTTTAAATATGCTGATTCACCTACGGCACGAATCCAAGCAAGTACTTCTTTTTCATTATTCAAATGCCACGTTTCATTAACGTCTACACGAGATAATTCATAATGACCGTCTTTGATATTTGCGTATTGGAATGGATCAGGACATAAGCCTAATTCTTCTTTTTTTAACAGCTCATCAAAAAACTTACCCATAATTGAAACAAGATCATTAGAACCAAATAAATTATGACCCTGAAGGAATTTTGTAGGATTCCCAGAAATATAAATTTGAGTGTCTGTTACTGACTGAATCTGAATTTTTGTTGAATAAGAACCCTCAACTGTTTTTTTCTTATCACAAACCCATTCTTTTTCTAAATTAGAATTAAGGGACAAAACAGCCCCATTAAAAAGCTTATCAGGGTCATGATTACAAATTATTTTCGCCGATACCCAATCAATCATTTATCAAGCCCCTTAAAAACCTCACTAAGATTCTCAAACGAATTACCAAGCATTTTAGATAGAACCTGATCCAGGCTAACAGCTTCATTATTTTTTATAGCTTTTAAAGCATCTCTAACAACTTCTAATTGGGGTCTAGATTCTTCTAGTATTTCAGTAACAACACGAGTTTGTTTTATCCCTCTAAGTTCAGCAATATCTTCAATTAATTTTCCTAATTCAGGGTCGAGAGTCAAAGGAAGGCGTTTAGATTTAGCAGGCATTTAAAGAACCTCCAAACATAGATTTATCAAGCGCAATACAAAGATCGTCATATTCAGATTGAGAGAAAATAGGAAGCTCAAACACAGCAGAAAGAAAACCCTTCAAATAAGCATAGTGAAAGTTTTTATCTTGTTCTGTTTTAGCGTTATCGAGATCGGCTAAGTTTTCATTAAATTTTAGAAGTAAAACGGCTTTCATAATAGTTGTATCTAGTGACTTATTTGAATAAAAAGTAACACTTAAAAATGGATGTGTAAAGTGTGGGTATATAAATAATTCCCGGAAATGGGACAAATGTGCAGTATTACTAACACTGCACACCCCACCCGACGGCATGCCTGTCTGGGTGTGGGTGTTGGTGTGTGTGTTGTCATGTTTACTTGTTGTCATGTTTATATGTTGTCAGTTCGGACGCTTTGCGATCCTCTGTATTTACCGATCTAAGGCGAGGGGGAGCTGTAATCAGGGAAAGGAAGGTTTTAGATTTTTATTATAGTGGCGTCACTCGTAGACACTCGTTCGGTTAATTGGTCGTGACTAAGTAATTTTTTTTAGGGCAGGATAGGCAGCAGCCGTTAAAAAGGGCGTTTTGTAGCACAAAAAAAACCTCATCAAGCGACAAGGTTTCTTTCATAAGCCCAATCAGGAATGCCTACAGGCTTGGCTTCTAACACACGGATCAGGGGAATTACGTTAGATTTTTCTTTAGGGGACTTGGTAGAAATATCTATACCATATTTAAGCATCTCACTACGGCAACGGTAGAAAGCAGATTTAGACATAATTTGCTTTAAGTCATCACCATTCAACCAAGTTTGATAAACCATTCTTAAACGGGTAGGTAATGTATCTAAAACATCATCTTTGAGCATATAGACATCACTCATTTCTAATTTAGATATGTATTCTAGAAGTAACTCCTCGGCTGTGTCTATATCCCAATTGGATGCACTGTGCAAAGAACGTCT
>NZ_VOZL01000055.1:0-2176 GCF_013419805.1 Acinetobacter sp. YH12058 | reverse complement strand
ACAATGCCCTAATGAACGCTAGTTACAACTTGGATCTCGTTGAACAGCGTTTAATTCTATTGGCAATCATCGAAGCAAGAGAATCAGGCAAAGGAATTAATGCAAATGACCCGCTTACGGTTCATGCAGAGAGTTATATCAATCAATTTGGTGTTCATCGAGTAACTGCATATCAAGCTCTCAAAGATGCTTGTGATAACTTGTTTGCACGTCAATTCAGCTACCAATCCAAAAGTGAAAAAGGGAACATACAAAATCATCGTTCACGTTGGGTTAGTGAAATTATTTACATTGATACAGAAGCAACAGTAAAAATAATATTTGCACCTGCTATTGTCCCACTGATTACAAGGCTAGAAGAACAGTTCACCAAGTATGATATTGAGCAAATTAGTGATTTATCGAGTGCTTATGCAATTCGCTTATACGAGTTATTGATTTGCTGGCGTAGCACAGGGAAAACACCAATTATTGAGCTAGGCGAATTTAGAAATCGGGTTGGTGTGTTAGATAGTGAATATCATCGAATTGCACACTTGAAAGAACGAGTTATTGAACATTCAATTAAACAGATTAACGAGCATACCGACATCACAGCCACCTACGAACAGCACAAAAAAGGGCGGACAATCACAGGATTTTCATTCAAGTTTAAGCAGAAGAAGCCCAAACAAGCCGAAATTGCCACAGAAACGCCAAAAACAGCCACGAATGACCTAGACACGATAAAACCCCTTACGGAGCCTCAGATAGCAAAATACAGCATGATTCTGTGCAAATTAGGCAGTATTTCAGACTTGAGTAACTTCCCCGACTATCCAACCTTTGCCAATTGGATCGGAAATATCCTAAGAAGCCCTGAAAAGGCAGATGAGCAAACAGCAAAACGAATTTTCACAGCATTGAAAACAGAAACAGATTACGGAAAGAAAAATGTCTGAACCTCAAAAGTTACTACTAGAAATAGAGAGACTAAATAAAGAAATTATTAAGCTAAAGGAGGTTATTGAAAATAAAAATGCGCATGTTGAGTCTAAAAATAAACATATTGCACGCCTTGAAAAAATTATTTCGATAATGAAAAAAAGGTGAACCTACAATTTTTTGATTTTCCCCCGAAGGGCGCACTTTACCATTGAGTCCAATAGGTGCGTTTTTGCCCTGCAAAAATTGTCTGTCACGTGGCAATCACGTGGAATTTTCTTCTGTATCCCTTTCCTAGCCATCGTTGTACGAAGCGTCACTACCGAAGTAGTGACACTTCGTGACAACTTTGCAGTTGTGTCGCCACCCATTCGGGATGGCTAAAAACTCCCGTTTAGGTGCTAAGGGGAGCTTGTAATCAGAGATAAAAACTTTCTTAATTTTAATACCTGGTTGTCACTCGTAGACACTCGTTCTGTTTTGCTCTTTCTAGAGTTCACAAAAAAAGATATTAGCGAGTGTCTACGAGCGAAGTTATGAAAGTTCGATTATTCCCCCCTCTGAAAAACCGCTTTTAAAAATATTGGCTGCTAGATTGTTTTTACTATCGTGAGCTTTTGCTTTTAAGAAAATACGAGCGAAGCGAGTTCATAGTTGCTTTTGCTTGTTTTCGGGTCTTAGGGGAAATCCCCTAACAAGTCCCCGAATATCAAAATGTGGCTACATTTTGTATATACGGGTAGGCTTGCTTATTTGATTTTTTTTCTTCTAAACCTTTGACTTCTTCCCCACTGTTTGCAGAAATTGCCCCTCGACTAAGCTTGCTTAGTCAAAAAAGTTTGAGCAAAGCGAAAACATAGGGCAATTTTCGTGATGAAAATGGGCTTTTAATGTTTTTAAATGCTTTTAAATGCTTTTAGACGACCTCAAACGCTTATATAGCAATGCATACAGAGGACATATGTCCACGTTTACCTATCAATATGTCCACGTTTACCTATCAATATGTCCACGTTTACCTATCAATATGTCCACGTTTACCTTGCGTATTTACACACATTTAAATAGTATGGATATATCCAATGAAATTATAATGTGTACTTATGAGCAAATTAGTAGTGAAAGACAATGCCCTAATGAACGCTAGTTACAACTTGGATCTCGTTGAACAGCGTTTAATTCTATTGGCAATCATCGAAGCAAGAGAATCAGGCAAAGGAATTAATGCAAATGACCCGCTTACGGTTCATGC
>NZ_VOZL01000054.1:0-2180 GCF_013419805.1 Acinetobacter sp. YH12058 | reverse complement strand
ACCGCCATCGTGTCGTGATCGGCAAGGATACGCGCCTGTCGGGCTATATGCTTGAACCCGCGCTCACAGCCGGTTTCACCTCGATGGGCATGGACGTATTCCTTTTTGGCCCGCTGCCGACAACGTAATAGGAAGAATAAACGCCCTTTTCACCCAAGTCCAAATTAATTTGCCGATTCCATAATCAGGGTGTATTACAATTCCATAGAGTTTTTCAATCCAGGTGGTTTAGCTGATAACTTAACGATTGATCAGCTTCTTCGTGAAGATTACTCGCCATGGGCGCGCAATAAAAGGATATCTGCCACGTTCAAAGAAGCGCATTTTATTGAAAAATATGGGTCAGGCATCAAACGAATCCAAGAAGGCTTCGCATCCTATGGTCTGCGTCCCCCTGTCTTTGAAAATTTCCAGCACGGTTTTCGAGTTATTGTCTCATCAAAGCTACTTTTCGAATCTAATGAGGGAGTAAGTGAGGGAGTAAATCTACTATTTAATCAGATAAGAACTAATCCAGGAAAGCGTGCACCATTTTTAGTAAACGAGCTATTAGTTCCTGTCAAGATAGTAGAGCGGTGGCTCAAAATCTTAAGAGATGATCATAAAATCGAGTTTCGAGGAGCTCCTAAAAGTGGAGGATACTGGCTAAAATAGAAATCAATGATACTCTTAAGTGGCACCAATCGAACTCCTATTTTAGCATTTAAAAAAGTATCCTCACATCATTTTATTGAACAATACCTAAGGCTGCTCTGGCGGCATTGATATGATTATCGTCGTTGCACTCTACCGCAAAAGCGCCATATGCTAATGGAGCTGCAGCAGCCCTCTCTATAGATTGTTCGTAGAGCCTATCCCATATCGTTCCGCCTTGTTTAGCATACTCCGTTATCAAACTCTTCAGGCTATCCTCTCCAAAAACCGATACGTGACCAGAAAAGTCCAGTGCAGGATCACCCATATGCGCAGTAGACCAATCTATGATACCAGAGGTCTTACCTTCCTTCGAGGTTAAGACATGCCCTGCATAGAGATCGCCATGGATGAAACAAGTGAATTCAGGCCACAAAGGGTCATTGTCCAACCATCTACGGTATCTGTTTTCCAACGGCTCGCTGATACCTATCTCAGATTTCACCAAGTGGATACGGTCAGCTATTTCGGTCCTCAATTCACTTGGAGTCATTATTTTCAAGTTGCTCTTTCTCACATCGTCAGCTGTAATACGATGTAATTCGGCCAATGATTTTGCCAGAGACTCCACATAAGCTATGCTATCGCGATCTATGTTCCAAGAAACCTCATGTGTTATCGCATCGAATGTCAGAGCAGGCGCATCCTCCAGTAAAGGGTAGGCTATTAGGCGCTCCGATACAATTTTCCAATCAGGGACATTGATCGACAGGTTTCTTTTGGCTAAATCCAATATTCTACTTTCATTTTCGATTTGTTCAAGCATATCGCTTCTTCGAGGTATACGGAGTACCCAGTTCTCACCGTTTACTTCCTTTACAAAGGCAACTCTAAAGTCGATGCCCATCTCATTGACGCTCATCTCTTCCGAAATTCTCAGCCCATGCTCTAGGGCTAATGTTTGCATATCTTCGATTGTCATTTCTATACTGTTTTCTTTTATTAAATTGGTACCAGTTCCCCCGACAGGACATTCTGAATGTCATATACAGGTGTAACACTTTACCCATATTCTTTTCGTATGGATAACACTTCCCATCAGGGAACAAAAATCTGATACATGAATTAATTGTGAGACAGTAGACCTACTGTCGCATTGAAGCCATCTCGGCGACTATTTGATTAGGAAAACCAAGGCTTTGCCATCATAGCCTTATCATAGAAGTATAACATAGTTGTAAAGATAGAAAATTATTTTTTATTCATCCATGATGTTATTATTTTATAATAACATCATCTAAACATGTCCTGTCGCTCTTTTGTGCTGTGATATTTCATACCTATTAACTGCTTTCGTTTGAATTATACGACGTTCTACTCACAATAGGGCAAGGGTTACTCATTCCGTAGGATGCGGTTCACGTATAGGAAGAATAAACGCCCTTTTCACCCAAGTCCAACAGCTTTGGACCGCAGTTGACTCTTTCGACACCCCTGCGATGCAACCCAATCCGGCTGACGGGGAGCCAGCAACGCTGAAAATTTAC
>NZ_VOZL01000053.1:0-2268 GCF_013419805.1 Acinetobacter sp. YH12058 | reverse complement strand
GTTCTTCATAATCTCTTAATGATCTTAATTTCTGCCTCATCAGCAGAAATTTTAACGCAAAACACTTCTAACAACTCAACCCTGTAAGCTAAGTTCGTAGGCTGTTTCGCGTCGGGATGGGTGCATTATAGGGCAATTTCCTACACGTGCAAGTGCTTTTAACTGCTTGTTTTCACGAGTGTTGCATTTTTATGCACCATATTGGCTCAAAAATACACAAACCACCCTATAAACACTTAATTTTAAATAAAATATCTTTTTTATATTTTTATCATCAATATTTACTTATTTTGCAGCAAGCACAGGCTTTACCGTGACACTTAGAATTTTAACCGCTTGTTTAGGTACATTTTGGTGCATCCCATAGTTACCCGTCGGTACTTTCACTATACGATCTACCACATCCATACCTTTAGTGACTTTACCAAATACCGCATAACCAGCATTTCGAGGGCTTCTATTTAAGAAGTCGTTATCTACCACATTAATAAAGAATTGGCTGCTTGCAGAATCAGGGTGATTCATACGTGCCATTGCCAAGGTACCGCGTGTGTTCTTCAAGCCATTACCTGATTCATTGCGAATGGTCGCTTTGGTGGGTTTTTCTTGCATCTTGGCATCCATACCACCACCTTGCACCATAAAGCCTGGAATCACACGGTGGAAGATTGTGCCGTTATAGAAATTTGACTTGGCATAATCTTCAAAGTTTTTTGCAGAAATAGGCGCTTTGTCATTAAACAGCTCGATTTCTATATTGCCCATGCTGGTTTTCATTTCAATAATGCTGTTTGCCGCCATTACATTAAAGCTCATCGCCATTGCGGCAAGTGTGAACATACTTTGTTTTAACATTTACTTGGCAATCCATCTGTGTTGTATTCGGAATTCGTCTATATTAATAAGATTACGAAAATAAATCAGTGGCTATTTTTTATCACGCTGGAAAACTTATGTATAAAAATAATTCAGATCATACCGAACTGTGTTTGCCGCCTTGGTTGTTGCAAGGTGAAGCCTATATTCTAAATTATTGGCTCAGCTCCTCTGCTTTAAAACAGGCACAGATTTTTGGCTTAACACCTTCAGCATTTGGGCGTGTGGTACAAATCATGTTGGTGCGCTATGCACAAAGCCCAATTGGCGCCTATGATGAGTTGCTGATTTTAGATCATCCCGTATTGCAACGACGTGTGTTATCTAATATTCCCAAGATTTTTGTTTCCACAGAATCTTCTGTCCAGCATGGACAACAACTTTGGGGGATTCCTAAAGAATTGGCCACATTTGAATGGCAGATGCATGCTCAGCAAAGCACTTGTACCATTCGACAGGCAGATTTAGAACTTTGTATTCAATTTGAGCAGCATGCAAAAAGTCGATGCATCAATGTAAATAGTCAATATCTGCCTGCTGCATTATTAAAGATCACACAAATGTGGCAAGGTAAATCTTATTGCTTTAGCCCTTCATTTCGTGGTCAATTAATCTCACTAAAACAAGTTTCTTGGCAGCCTAACCCCTCATTGTTTCCCGATGTTTCTCAGGCACGTTTATTGACTGGCTTTTACGTGCCTGCATTTGAACTGATTTTTCCTGAAGCCAAAATTCATTCTAAGAAATAAAGTTCCACGTGAAACAAATTGACCCCAGATATACTGATTTTTAATGGCGAGGACGATCCCAAAACTTTCTAAAGTTTTTACACATTTCAATGCTAAGTTTTTTAGCACGGCTCGACACAAAACTCAGGTTAATAAAACCATGTGCCTGATCAAAATATTCAACATACTTAGCAGTCACCTGATTTTGACGCAATTTATGTGCATAAATTTCAGCTTCATCGTGCAGCACATCATGTCCTGCTGTGACCACAAAAGCAGGCGCTAGTTTTTTCAACTTTCCAAAAGTTGGAGAAATAATCGGATCATCCAAAGCCACCTGATGCTGAGTAGCATAGTGATGCGTCACGAAATCTATATCTTGCTCTGTGAGCACTAAGCCATCTTTATAGGCAAAAAATGAAGGGTGTCGACTTTTAAAATCCAATGCAGGATAAATCAGGAACTGTGCCTCGGGTGCATAGGCACTGTGCACACTACGCTGCGCTACCACTGCCGCAATATTACCGCCTGCACTATGGTAATCCTCCCTAAAAATAATTGAGTTTAAAAGTAGAAAATCGAATAACCTTGATTTAAGGAGATTTTCTATGAAAACATCTAAGTATTCAGACAGCTTGATCATGAGTATCTTGAAGCAAGCTGA
>NZ_VOZL01000052.1:0-2340 GCF_013419805.1 Acinetobacter sp. YH12058 | reverse complement strand
ATTCCCTCCTGCTGTCGGAAAATGATAAATCCCCCAAACCGCTAAAAGTTGCCGATCGGCAACTTTTAAAATATCAAATTTTCACACATGGCTTAAAACCGCCTAAAATCGCCTTTAAGCGCACTTTTCTTCAAAACAGGGAAATCTAGCTAAACAGGGCTAAAAACGCCAATAAACGCAAAATAGGAGCATTTAGACCATGAAATTGAGTGATGCTGAAAAAAATAATCGTTTGTCAGAGGTGTTTTTAAAGAAATCAGATCGAGAATATTACGATTTAGAAATCACTGAAGATCATCAAAAACTTTATGATCAGTACGTTTCAGGTGATTTAAACAAGCAAGATTTTGAAGAACAACTAAACAAATTGATCAAGTAACCGAGCGAGTGTCTACGAGCGACTGAGCATTATAAAAATTTGCCCCTGCCTTTTCCCTGATTACAAGCTCCCTGTTGCTTCATAACGAGATTTACAGAGCAAAGCGACTGTAGCCACTGGCTCCATGATGAGCGAAGCGAATCCATTCTTGTTTTTAGCGTCCTAGCGGGTCTTTGAAAAAAACTGCCCCCAGGAATCGAGCGCAGCGAGATTCAATAGAGTTTGAGCGAAGCGAAAACATAGGGCAGTTTTAAATGCCGTTTTTAATTTTTTTGGGCTTTTAATAATAAAAAAGCTTTTAAATGCTTTTAAGCAGTCTGAAAGCATTGATATACGTGCGTTTCAGAGGACATAAGACGACACTTAGTGTGCTAAAAGACGACACTTAGTGTGCTAGAAATTCTCAATAAGACGACACTTAGTGTGCTTTGAAAGACAAAATAAAACATGTCGTTTTAAGCACGTTTAGTTTGCAAGATGCGACAAAATAAAATATGTCTGCTTATTGCTTCTTGATAAGGCTTCACATAAGATCAATAAGACGACATAATAAAATAAGACGCTATATGAAAGATTTAATTGTGAAAGATAACGCTTTAATTAATGCCAGCTACAATCTTGACCTAGTGGAACAACGGTTAATTCTTTTAGCAATAATTGAAGCCCGTGAAAGTGGTAAAGGTATTAATGCGAATGACCCTTTAACTATTCACGCAGAGAGCTATATCAACCACTTTGATGTATTGAAAAATGGTGCTTATCAAGCACTAAAAGAAGCCTGTAAAGACTTGTTTGCTCGTCAATTTAGCTATCAAGAACCAAGAGGAAAAGGAGTAGCTCATATTACCTCACGTTGGGTTTCTCAAATTGCATACATCGAAAAAACGGCATCTGTTGAGTTAATTTTTTCACCTGCAATTATCCCTTTAATAACTCGGCTAGAAAAACAATTTACGAGCTATGAGTTAGAGCAAGTAAAAGGGCTTTCCACTGGCTACGCCATTAGACTTTATGAACTTTTGATTGCTTGGCGTAGTAGTGGGAAAACACCAATTATTGAGCTAAGTGAGTTCAGAGAAAGATTGGGAGTATTAGAAAGTGAATATCATCGAATGCACGACTTTAAAAAGCGTGTTTTAGAACCATCATTAAAGCAAATCAATGAAAATACAGATATTACTGTCAAAGAAGAACAGCACAAAAGAGGACGTAATATTATTGGTTTTTCATTCCGATTTAAACAGAAGGCACAGCCAAAAAAACAACAAAAAACCGACCCTAAACGAGATCCAAACACACCTGATTTCTTTGTCGAAATGACCGATGCACAACGGCATTTGTTTGCACACAAATTATCTGAACTGCCCGAAGTTGGTAGCGAATATGCAGAGATCGGAGAGTCATCCGAAGACTTTACGAAACGCCTTGCAGACATGCTTTTAGAGCCAAAAAAATTCAGGATGTTTTATCCGCTACTGGAACAGCTCGGCTTTGGTTCTAAGAAAATCCAATCAGCACCAATCAAACAGGTCGATGAACCTAAGTTTATAGATTTTCCAAATATGCAGATCAACCGAATTTCTTACGGCATGTCCAGAAATAAAAAATTCAAACATTTGAAGCAAGAGAATGAATCACCTAATGATTTTATGCAACGGCTTTGCATCATGCTAAAAGACCCAAAACAGCAACTTCAATTTTACGATTTCCTAAAATCTAATCCTTGAGTTTCCCCCTCTAAAAAAGATTTCAAAACGCCCCAACTTTTGGGGCTTATTTTTATCTTTTTCAGAGGCCGTTTTTTTGTTTCTCGGAGAGAAACGCGGAAGCGTGCATTCCCTCCTGCTGTCGGAAAATGATAAATCCCCCAAACCGCTAAAAGTTGCCGATCGGCAACTTTTAAAATATCAAATTTTCACACATGGCTTAAAACCGCCTAAAATCGCCTTTAAGCGCACTTT
>NZ_VOZL01000051.1:0-2598 GCF_013419805.1 Acinetobacter sp. YH12058 | reverse complement strand
TTTAAATTGTTCCTTGAGCGATGGGGATACCCCCTCGACCCCGCAAGACCTTAACGGTCTTGCAAAAAAAAATTTAGAAGACAACACCAAATTCTTCGAGCTTAGATTCAAGGTTTGAGATTGTATCTTCTGTGTTGTTGTCTTCACGGATGCGTTGACCCATCTGTATCATTGACTCATCAGGACGTTTGAAACGCTTCTGTAGCTCTTTGTCTGCGGTGATCGCCTGAATAATACGGCTAATACGGTGCGCCAGTGTGTTGGTGTTTTTCTGCATCATTGCGTTGGTGATTGAGCCGATGCCAGACATACCTTTTGGCGGTGTTGATGTTGGAGGAATCCGTCCATCGTTCGAGCTAGAAACCTTAACTTTTGGTGCTTTCAAGGTTTTTTTGTCTTGGAATTTAAGTACGATACTGGTGATCTTTCGCCCTGTTTTCTTTGGCTCAACGGTGAGCTTGTAAGGGCTATATTGGTTAATTTCTTTGGTTGCTTGATCAATCACCCATCGTTTGAGGTCTGCCCAAACTGGGTATTTATCTTGTAGCTGGAACATCCAGCGCAGATCCTCAAGGCTAATTTCACGCTTTCCAACACTGCGATACTGCATTATCAACTCATAGAAGCGGATAGCATAAGGGCTAGACATGCCAACAATGTCGGATTCAAGATACTTGGTAAACTCTGCTTTTAAGTTGGATAAGAATGGCAATATAGGCTTAGAGAAACGAACAAAAGCCATACTGGGACCATTAAACGCCTTCTCTTGAATCCATCGAAAAGAATCCGATTCATCTCCATCTCTGAGAACGATAGATCGTTCATAGAGGCGGTTTACAGCCTGTTTAAACTCTTTGTGCGATGCTTTTTTATCTCCACCTAGTTTGATCAAATCCTCAGTGAAAAGAGGATATAGAACATCATCTGATACCTCCTCACCTTTAGGGACTTGAGCAATAGCACTTAAAATCAAACGCTGTTCTATAGTCGTTAGCGTATAGGACGCTTCGACGACTTGATTAGATTTCACAATTAAGTTGTTTTTAGCCATCACGCAGACACCAATATAATATTTATTATGGAGTAATATAAATCACTACATATATTGTGTCAACGGTGCGGGAATCCCTCCATAGTAATGCGGGAATCCCTCCATAGTAATGCGGGAATCCCTCCATAGTTAGCGGGAATCCCTCCATAGTTAGCGGGAATCCCTCCATAGTTAATCCCGCAAAGCATCGCTATTAAAGGCTTTCAGAGGACGTAAAAGTCTTTAAAAGTATTAAAATAATAAAAAAGGGATTTTGAGCTGAAAAACAGCCCAAAAAAGGGTTTTGAGCTGAAAAACAGCCCTATGCCTTAGCTTCACTCAGAAGCTCTTTTCTCGCTTCGCGAGGTACCTAACCATAGGTTTTCATCTAATCGAGCTATAACGAGCATTTAAGTGGGTTAAAAGCGGTTTTTCAGAGGGGGGATAGGCGAATTTTGGTTATGTCGCTCGTAGACACGAGCTTTGTTACTTACTTTTGGTGCCTTATTGTCTTTAAAACACCAAAAGGAAAAATTAATAACCTTGACCGTTAGATTTTTTAGATTTCAAAGTCCGAGCTTTAGAAAATAATCTTTTATTTTTTGCAGCTGTAATTCTTGCTTGTTTAGCTTCAATTTCAGCCTGTTTTTCAAGTTCCTTTTTAACTTGGATTTTGGCACTTTCTATTTTCATTGCATCAACTAATTGTTGTTGTTCAGATTGTTCTAAAGGCTCTAGGGCATTGATGATTGGTTGAAAACGATCTCTGTAATCTAAAGCCGTTTCTTTGGCTTCTTTGGCCTCTTTTTTTGCTAATTCAACAGTCGCAGCCTTTGCGCTAAGTTCTGTAAATTTAGGGTTTAGCTGGCTTATGATTTCACTCTGTAGACGCTCAGCATACATATTCGATGTTTCGTACCATTTCGGCTTTGATGCGGTGATCTCCGGTTTTGGCTCGAATCTGTTTATATTGGCGTAATACTCTTGAATCGTGGTATGTGTTGCCTTGCTGCCTTCAATTCCTCGATCTAAGCCGTGATGCTTCACTGTGTTAGCAAAATCAGTCTGCATTGCTGACAAGGTCGCACGACCACCTAAAAACTTTCGAGCGTTTAGTCTGCCTGTGTCCTGATCTATAGGAACTACATAAGCGACCAGGTGGGGGCTAGTTTCATCCAAATGCACCGAAGTGGTGATCACGTTTTCTTTACCGTGTTTGTTCTCAAGCCACTTTCTTGCAGTTTCAAAATATTGAGAGCCGTCTATGTCGCCTGATTCCGTAAAATATTCAGGACTAGCACCAATAAAATATTCAATGCAAAGCACACCATTGGAGCGCACTTTCTCAGGCAATCTATTTTGAATTGCTTGTTTAACTTCCTCAGCCGTTGCAAGTTCGTGTTTGTTTAAATGGGAGCGTTGTTCATCTGCATTTAGGGTTTCTCTAGTACGGTAGTTATGTGCTAAAGAACCGCCAATATTGCCGAATTTTTTAAGTTTTGCTGTTCTTAAAATTGCGTATGCCATCTTATGAGTGACACCATTTTCTATTTGGTTGGAATTAGTGT
>NZ_VOZL01000050.1:0-2731 GCF_013419805.1 Acinetobacter sp. YH12058 | reverse complement strand
AAAGTTTTACGTACTTTAACTGAATCAACCTATGAAATTCAGCCTCAGCAAAGTCATTATGAATCTCTCGAAGTAGATGAGTTCTGGAATTTTGTTGGAAATAAAAAGAATAAACAATGGCTTATTTACGCCTATCATCGAGAAACAGGTGAAATTGTTGCTTATGTTTGGGGTAAACGAGATTTAGCTACAGTCTAACAATTGAAGACAAAGCTTAAACAATTAGATATTCACTACACCCGAATTGCAAGTGATCATTGGGACAGTTTCATCACTGCTTTTAAAAATGGTAAGCAAAGTATTGGTAAATTTTTTACTGTAGGTATTGAAGGCAATAATTGCAAAATAAGGCATAGAATTAGGCGTAGCTTCAGAAGAAGCTGTAATTTTTCAAAAAAGCTTGAAAACCATTTTAAAGCTTTTGATTTAGCCTTCTTTTCTTTTACATCAATAATGGCTTCATTTAAAGGCAGCATACTTTTTGAAGCACCACCAAAATTTTATGTTAAGTAGAGACTAAAAATGCCCTTGATTAAGGGCTTACAAGGGCATTTTGTATAAGGTGTATTATGTTAATTTTAGAATTTCTTCATTCTCGATAGGTATAGTAGAGTGATATCTCGATAGGTATAGTGTTTTGCAGTTTAGAGGAGATATCGCGATGCATACGCGGAAGGCAATAACGGAGGCGCTTCAAAAACTCGGAGTCCAAACCGGTGACCTCTTGATGGTGCATGCCTCACTTAAAGCGATTGGTCCGGTCGAAGGAGGAGCGGAGACGGTCGTTGCCGCGTTACGCTCCGCGGTTGGGCCGACTGGCACTGTGATGGGATACGCGTCGTGGGACCGATCACCCTACGAGGAGACTCTGAATGGCGCTCGGCTGGATGACGAAGCCCGCCGTACCTGGCTGCCGTTCGATCCCGCAACAGCCGGGACTTACCGTGGGTTCGGCCTGCTGAATCAATTTCTGGTTCAAGCCCCCGGCGCGCGGCGCAGCGCGCACCCCGATGCATCGATGGTCGCGGTTGGTCCGCTGGCTGAAACGCTGACGGAGCCTCACGAACTCGGTCACGCCTTGGGGGAAGGATCGCCCGTCGAGCGGTTCGTTCGCCTTGGCGGGAAGGCCCTGCTGTTGGGTGCGCCGCTAAACTCCGTTACCGCATTGCACTACGCCGAGGCGGTTGCCGATATCCCCAACAAACGGTGGGTGACGTATGAGATGCCGATGCTTGGAAGAGACGGTGAAGTCGCCTGGAAAACGGCATCGGATTACGATTCAAACGGCATTCTCGATTGCTTTGCTATCGAAGGAAAGCCGGATGCGGTTGAAACTATAGCAAATGCTTACGTGAAGCTCGGTCGCCATCGAGAAGGTGTCGTGGGCTTTGCTCAGTGCTACCTGTTCGACGCGCAGGACATCGTGACGTTCGGCGTCACCTATCTTGAGAAGCATTTCGGAACCACTCCGATCGTGCCTCCGCACGAGGCCGTCGAGCGCTCTTGCGAGCCTTCAGGTTAGAGGCCGTCGACAATGATAATCTGGATCAACGGACCTTTCGGCGCCGGAAAGACGACGCTCGCTAAGCGGCTGCGCGATCGGCGTTCCAAATCGCTGATCTTTGACCCCGAGGAAATCGGGTTCGTGGTGAAAGAAACGGTCCCCATGCCAGCGAGCGGAGACTATCAGGATCTCCCCTTGTGGAGGGGACTTACGATCGCGGCGGTCAGGGAGATTCGAAGGAATTACTCGCAGGACATCATCATCCCAATGACGCTCGTGCACCCGGACTATCTGACTGAGATACTCGACGGGGTAAGGCGGATCGACGATCAGCTGCTGCACATCTTTCTGACGCTCAACGAGGACCTATTGCGTCACCGGATCGCGAACCAGACCATGCATCCTGACCCGAATCGAAATGCGGAGATTCGAGAGTGGCGATTAGCGAATGTCGCCCGATGCTTGGCCGCAAGGGAACGGCTTCCATGCACAACCCGTGTTCTCGATAGTGGTGCACACACCAGCGATGAACTCGCAGCGATGGTGCTCGACGGAATCGATGGGCGCACCTGATCGCCTTCGACGCCTGCGCAAAGCGTAGCGCGAGGGTGGCGGGCTCACGACCAAACGCCCAGAGGTCGATCATCGCAGGGATGTTTGGCTTTGTGGTGCGGACGACGGGACTCGAACCCGTACTCTCACAGAGAAGCAGATTTTCGTACCACCTCGACTTTCGCCGCCGTCTGATGACGTTCGTGGTCTGGACTGTCCCTTCGCCATTGCCCGAAGGCTTTAGGCGCCGCCCGTCCAGTCTCTACACCTTCCCCCGAAGGGGCTTGGCTCGGGATTGGCTTAGGGTATTGCCCGTTAGCGTTCCCCGACTTTGAGCGGTTCTACTCCGCGGATTTCCCCGCGGGCACTCCAATTTTAAAGTCTGCTGCGTCTACCGATTTCGCCACGTCCGCCTTTTTTCGCCGTTCCTAGCGCTCGTGCGATGCACCTATGTTGCACCTAGCGCCGAATCGTTCTTCGTCATCCTGAAAAACCACGTCTCCTAAAGCCTTGCATAGCTTATCTTTTCTCCACCACGAACTTTTTTGGGCACTGTTGCAAATAGTCGGTGGTGATAAACTTATCATCCCCTTTTGCTGATGGAGCTGCACATGAACCCATTCAAAGGCCGGCATTTTCAGCGTGACATCATTCTGTGGGCCGTACGCTGGTACT
>NZ_VOZL01000004.1:0-177496 GCF_013419805.1 Acinetobacter sp. YH12058 | reverse complement strand
TATGCCTCCTAAAGAGCCGTTGAAGACTACGACGTTGATAGGTTGGATGTGGAAGCATAGCGATATGTGAAGCTGACCAATACTAATTGCTCGTGAGGCTTGACTATACAACACCCAAACAGTTGGGATTGTATGCTCAATCGATTCAAATCCAATCAGTCAATTCAGACTGATCTTGATTTAGTTAACGCTAAACAATAAAATTCAGACCCAATACAGCCCAATCTGTTACAGATTCGGAAAACGCAGTGCATCACTATCGTGAGTAAGACCAATGCAAGTCTCCGTAAACAGTTGTGCTGGCGACCATAGCAAGAGTGAACCACCTGATCCCTTCCCGAACTCAGAAGTGAAACCTCTTCGCGCTGATGGTAGTGTGGGGTTACCCATGTGAGAGTAAGTCATCGCCAGCTCATTATTCTAAACACCCTCAACTAGCGTTGGGGGTGTTTTTTATGTGGAAAAGAAAATAAAGTTAGAAAAATAAAATTATAAAAAGAAAGGAAACATAAAAGTGAAGGCAAAATAAAACCATCAGATGATGATGGTTTTATTACGGCTTAGATAGAAGATTGATTTAAGCGAATAATTGAGTAACGGAACACCATAGAATTGCTAAAATCGCAATCGCAACGATAGGTTCTAGTACTTTAGACCAAGTGGGTACAATTGCTTCTACAGGCTCAATATTTTGATGATCATCGTGGGTATGTTGTTGTACCATTTGATTAAACTCCTTCATTGATGCCTCTAATGATAGCTCTTCTTGAGGAATTGGTTTAGAACCTTTTAACTCTATTAGATCGTTTGTTGACCAAACCCAATCATCCGCTTGACCAGATAAATGTTCAATTTGACCTAGCAATAATTCACCTAGACCTTTATTGCCAAAATTACCGGTTTGATCCAATTGCTTGAGCTCTGTGAGTTGTAAGGCTAAGACTTCACTAATATTCTGTTCAAGCTCAGTTTTGGAGAGAGGTGACTGATTGTGTGGAGATGTGGTGAGTCGACGTGCAATTTCCTGAATATATAATTCATCTTGATGATCAATTTCTTGATAAAGTTTTTGGTTGTCTTCTCGCCACAGACTGACCAGTTTGCCTAAGCTCAGCGCATTGATTTCTTGAATATATTGGTCGCGATCAACAGCATTATATTGTTTCAAAAGCGAGGGCTTTTGAAGTTTAATCTGCGCTGCAAAATATTGTACTAAATCAAAAGCCATTCACTACTCCATTGTTTTAATCTAATAATCTAAGGCTTGGTTTTTTCTTAGTTTGTTCGGTTTTTTCTTCAGTCTTTGATTCTAAAGCATCTTGATCATTTTGGATATGTGCATACTCACTTGGATCAAAGAATAAGCCTTGTCCATTCTCTCTTGCATAGATACCTACGACGGCATTCATAGGTACATATAAGTCGCGTGATACGCCACCAAAGCGTGCAGAGAAGGTGATTGCATCATTGCTCATGTGTAAGGCATGCACTGCATGTGGAACGATATTTAGAACAATCTGACCATCCTGAATAAATTGTTCAGGAACAAGCGTATTCGGCTGTGTAGCATCGACCAATAAATGTGGTGTGAGTTGGTTATCACAAATCCATTCATAAATTGCGCGGGCTAAATAAGGACGGGTTGGACTTAAATTGATTTCAGATTCAGACATAATATGCTCTTTAAGTATGAATTAAAAATTCTTGATAGCGATTTTTTTCTTGCAAAGTCATTGCTTGAGTGAAGGCAGGGCGTGAAAAAATCCGCTGACAATACAGGGAAATTGGACGACAGTGTTGTTGAGGTAATTCTATGCCCATGGCTTTTAGCCGTATAAATAAGGATGCCAGCATGCAATCTAAAATACTGAAATTTTCTGACATGAAATAAGGATAATGCTGAAATAATGGTGTCAGTGAAATGAGTGTATCACGTAATTTTTTTTGTGCAGCGCGCTGTGTTGTGTAATCTAAGCTATCAGGATGACGTAGCATCTGATCGGCAAGTTTGAACCAGTCTTGTTCAAAGCGCCAAATATATTGACGTTGTTCTGCACGTGGCATAGGTGCATCGGCATAAAGTTTATTTTGTCGATAACGATCATCCAGATATTCGGAAATAATCGCAGTATTAAAGAGTTTTAAATCGTTTTCTAGCAGCATTGGAAGTTGATTATACGGATTCAGGCTTGCGAGGTCTTCATCTTCATAATCGACCAAAATCAGTTGATATTTGATTTGTTTTTCGGCCAGAACGTAACGAATCCAATGTGAGCGAAAGTCGTCCGCATGACTGTAGAGGGTAATGCCTTGTAAGGGTGCGTTCTCGACTGACATAATCCGAAATAAAACCAAATGAATAGAATAGGATACTAAACTTAGCCACTAAAATCACCCAGCAAAGCTGATAAAAGTGTATGAGATATTTGTTGATTGGTTTTCAATTTTTGGACTGTATTGAATTTTGATTTTTGGTGTATGTGAATCCGAATTGTTTATCTGACTTAAAATGCTCAGCTCGTTGATTTGCATAAAAAAAAGCCTTGGAAAATCCAAGGCTTTTTTTGTGTCCGATTCGGTAAACGAATTAACGTTTAGAGAATTGTGGACGTTTACGAGCTTTACGTAAACCAAGTTTCTTACGTTCAACTTCACGAGCATCACGAGTAACGAAACCAGCTTGACGAAGAGCAGGTTTTAAAGTGTCGTCAGATGCGATCAATGCACGAGTAATACCGTGACGGATTGCACCAGCTTGACCACCAATACCACCACCAGCAACAGTGATGTAAAGGTCATATTTTTCAGTAGCTTCAAGAAGCTCTAATGGTTGACGTACGATCATACGAGCAGTTTCACGACCGAAATATTGCTCAAGAGTACGGTTGTTAATTACGAGTTTACCTGTACCAGCTGATAAGAAAACACGTGCAGTTGCGGTCTTACGGCGACCTGTACCATAGTTAGTAGCCATGTGCTGTATCCCTTAGATGTCCAAAACTTGTGGCTGTTGAGCTGTGTGAGGATGCTCAGCACCAGCGTACACTTTCATTTTCTTGATCATAGCATAACCAAGAGGACCTTTTGGCAACATGCCTTTTACAGCGCGTTGGAAGATTTCTTCTGGTTTGTGAGCAACTAATTTCTCGAAATTAGTTTCACGGATACCACCAGGGAAACCAGTGTGGCGATAGTATTTCTTGTCAAGTGATTTGTTACCAGTCACTTGAACTTGCTCAGCATTGATAACAACGATGTAGTCGCCAGTGTCAACGTGAGGAGTATAAGAAGTTTTGTGCTTACCGCGTAAACGACGAGCGATTTCTGTCGCAAGGCGACCTAGAGTTTTGCCAGAAGCATCAACAACGTACCAGTCGTGTTGAACTTCAGCTGGCTTAGCGCTGAGAGTTTTCATTAAACCACTACCTATTATAGTTGGTTTGGACTATGGAAGCTGTCCAAACAAAAAGGAGTCCGAATTCTACCTGAGAATGGGTAGAACTACAATGGAAAAGTCACATTTTAAGCGCTATATTTTATCAAGTTTGGTTATAAAAGCAAAATCACCTCTAGCGACCATTTCACGACAGTAAAAATCAGGTATTGATCTTCTTTATCTAGTGCTGTTTTAGCTTTTTCTGTATGGTCGCAGCAAATAATAATGATGAGGACGGATCACTATGTCTGATGATTTAGAACGCATCGCTACAACGACAAAAGCATTAACGACAGAAGCATTAAAGCCGCAACCAAATAAACTGCTAAAATTTATAGCAGGTTTTTTCATCACATTGATTGGTCTGTATGAACTGGCATTTTTGTTGGTAGGTGCAGCTTATGGTACTGATGTATTTGATTTTATCTTAATCTATTCTGTATTTATGCACATGACCTTGCTCCCTTTTATGCTATATGGCATTGGAGGCTTCATCATCTTGAGTCTATCCTGATCAAAACTATTTATAGGTTTGTTGTTATGCGCGGTCGTGATTGGCATTTCAGAGTGGGCGCATCAGATGGGCATCTTAGATAGCCGATTTAGATTAGATTGGAGATAAAACAATTTTGCTCAGGATGGCGCTATAATTCAGCTACACCTAGCTATAGTGGATGAAGCTGCATGCGCCCTTTATATGTCACCAGTGGTGAACCTGCAGGTATTGGACCTGATATTTGTTTAAGTCTGGCAAATCGACAAGATGAGCGTCCAATTGTTGTATTGGCAGATCATCAATTATTACAACAACGCACCGAAATTCTAAAGCAACAAGTCGAATTGATTGAATATTCAGGTCAGCAACAGCCTGCAGCGCTTGGGCAGTTATATGTTGAGCATGTGCCTTTGGCTGTAGATGTTGAGTTGGGGCATTTAAGTGCACAAAATGCAGCTTACGTTTTGGAGCAATTACGTCGCTCAGCTTCTTATGCAATGACAGGTAAGAGTGTGGGCGTGGCGACAGCACCCGTGCAAAAATCTATTATTAATGAAGCTGGTATTTCTTTTAGTGGGCACACTGAATATTATCAGGAGTTTGCAGGTGTTGCGCGTGTGGTGATGATGTTAGCCACCAAAACCTTACGCGTTGCCTTGACGACCACGCATTTACCTTTACGTGCCGTGGCAGATGCCATTACCAAAACACGTTTAGAACAAGTAATTGATATTTTGCTGCACGATCTAAAAAGCAAGTTTAAAATTGAACATCCTAAAGTATTGGTCTGTGGTTTGAACCCACATGCGGGCGAAGATGGGTATTTAGGCATGGAAGAAATTGAGGTGATTAATCCTGTGCTGCAAAATTACCGTAATCGCGGTGAAAATCTCAGTTTAAGTTTACCTGCAGATACTTTATTTACCCCAGAAAATTTAAAAGATACCGATGCAGTTTTAGCGATGTATCACGATCAGGGTTTACCTGTGTTAAAATCTCAGGGCTTTGGTGAAGCAATCAATATTACTTTAGGCTTACCGTTTATTCGCACTTCAGTCGATCACGGCACAGCGCTCTCCCTCGCAGGTACGGGACTTGCGAAAAGTTCTAGCTTGCATGTTGCTGTCGATTTAGCGCTGGATTTAGCACGTTCATAATTTCAGCTTGGAAATCTTTATGTATCAAATTAATGCCCTAAACCCAAAAGATGAAGGGCATCAGGCTCGTAAACGCTTTGGTCAAAACTTTTTGCATGATCAACGCGTGATTGCCAAAATTGTCCGCTCAGTGAACCCACGTCCAGGCGATAATATTGTCGAGATTGGACCGGGTTTAGCGGCATTGACCTCACCTTTAATTGGTGAGTGTGATGCCTTGACTGTAGTGGAGTTAGACCGTGATTTGGCTGCAGGCTTGCCAGGGCGTGTACCGCATCCCGAACGCTTGACTATTGTTGAAAGTGATGCCCTGAAATACGATTTTAGTGAATTATTTGCTGAAGGCCGTCCTTTACGTGTGGTCGGGAACTTGCCTTACAATATTTCGACTCCGTTATTGTTCCATCTCTTAGAATTTGGCGACAAAGTCAAAGACATGCACTTTATGCTGCAAAAAGAAGTGGTGGATCGTATTACCGCATCGCCAAACACCAAAGAATATGGGCGTTTGTCGGTGATGATGCAATATTACTGCAAGCCAACCTTCTTGTTTGAAGTGCCGCCTGGTGCATTTAACCCACCGCCTAAAGTGACTTCTGCTGTATTTCGCTTAGAACCCTATGCAACCAAACCAATTATTGCCAAAGATGAAAAGGCATTGGCACGTTTGGTGTCGCATGTTTTTACCCAGCGTCGTAAAACTTTACGTAATAGCTTAAAAGGCATGTTGGCTGAAGATGCATTTGAGCGTGCAGGGGTAGACCCAATGGCACGTCCTGAAACTTTAAGTTTGGAAGCATTTGTCGCATTGGCAGATCAAATGGTGAGTTAATGGCAGCAATTCGATACAACTATGTGATTGGCGATGTACAGGGCTGCTTTGAAGCCCTGAAACTGTTACTTAAAGAAATACAGTTTGACCCTGATCAGGATTTTATCTGGTTTGCTGGCGACTTGGTTGCACGTGGTGAAAACTCAATTGGTGCATTGCGCTTTATTAAAAAACTGGTCGATCGCGGCGTTGCAGCAACAGTTTTAGGCAATCACGATTTGACGCTGTTAGCAGGCGCACGTGGCTTAAAGAAAATTAAAGAGCAAGACAATACCCGCGATGTAATTGATGCGATTGACAGTGATGATTTAATTGACTGGCTACGCAAACAGCCTTTGTGTCTTTTTCCGAATGGAAATACGATTTTGACCCATGCAGGTATTCCCCATATTTGGAATGCTGCACAAACAGCAGCCTATGCTAAAGAAGTCGAAGCGGTCATTGGGCATGAAGATTTTGCTGTGGTGGATGCATTTTTTAAGGAAATGTATGGGGCAGAACCTACAGTTTGGTCGGATGATTTAACGGGACATGCGCGTTTACGTTGTATTACCAATTATTTGACCCGTATGCGTTTAGCCAATTTACAGGGTGGTTTGGAGTTCAGCTTTAAAGATGCCTTAGATGACCCGATGCCAGAAGGTTTTAAACCGTGGTTTGAATATCCATCTTTAGCTGCGCAAACACATCAAATCGTATTTGGTCATTGGGCGGCATTGCAAGGGAAAAGGGTAGCTGACAATATTCAAAATGTGGATGGCGGTTGTGTGTGGGGCAATCAGCTCATGGCGTATCGTTTGGAAGATAAGCAATTGTTTTCAGTGGATAATCCGCTGGCAGAATGGTAACAATACTTTATCTTTATAATTTGAAAATGTGATGTCGAAATGAAAACAGCCACCTATTAAAGTGGCCATTTTTATCTTGAATTTTATTGAATCCGAATCCAAGTTTGGCTGCGACCTAGTGTAGATACCCCCATATAAGCGCGCAAAGTCAAGCGCTTACCTGTCGAGTTGATGCGAATTTTTGCATCGTAAATACGACCTGCCAATGGATCAATTACGCGTCCTTTTTCGTAATTATTGCTGTCTTTGACTTGTTGTAAGCCTTTTAAAATGTCCATCCCTAAAATAGGTTGGTTAGTATAGGGCGCAGGGCATTTATTACAGAGTTCACGTGGGGTATAACCTGGACGTGGAGTTACTTTAATAATTTTACCCGTATAGGTTTGATTGGCTTCTTTACGAATTTCGATGACAGCTTTGGGTGAGCCTGTTTTATCATCAATTTGTTGCCAAGTGCCCGCTAAATCTTGTGCCATCGCCAAAGTGCTAAGGCTGCCGAAGATGACGGCTATTCCTAAAGCCAATTTTTGAATCATTTTATTTCCCTTACTCGGTCTTTGCGGCTAGTCTAATCTGTGAATAGGCTTGCACAAAGCCCCGAGTATCTTGAAAAAATGACCGATGCGACACTATGCGTTAGATTTTATTGACGAATCCACGTTTGTGTCCGACCAATGGCAGAAATTCCGACATAACCACGCAAGGTTAGGCGTTTACCGTTGGCAGCAAGACGTCCTTTTAAGCTATACATTTTGCCTGCAAGTGGATCAAGAATACGCCCGTTGGCATAGTTGTTGTTATCCACATGTTGTAAACCTTTAATAATTTCTAAGCCTACAAGTGGTTTATTGGTATATGGTGCAGGGCAATCGACACAAATGGTTTTAGGGGTATAGCCTGCACGTGGTGTGACTTTGACAATTTTACCCGTAAACGTACCATTCTCCGCTTTGGTAATTTCAATTAAAGCCTTAGGTGAGCCAGTTTTGTCATCAATGCTTTGCCAAGTTCCAGTTAAGTCTGCAGCAAATAAACTGCCACTGAACATTAAGCTTGCAAATGCACCTATCAGTAAATTTTTCTTCATATCAGTTCCTTTGATTGCCGAAATTGATCACAGAGGTTTATTCAAGATATAAAGCGAGTTGTGGTAGGAGTCAAGCGATTTGAGAAAAAATTAATCTTAAAGTTGCGACTAAAATGTAAGAAAACTAATAAAAAATGCCACGAACGTGTGGCATTTTAAGTGAAAAGTAAAGCGATTAATTAGTCGCTTTTAATCCAAGTTTGGCTGCGTCCTAGAGCAGATACGCCCACATAACCACGCATGGTCAGACGTTTGCCATTGCTGCTTAATTTGGCTTTGGTGCTGTAGATATTGCCGTTTAATGGGTCAATAATTTTTCCACCAGAGAAGTTAGTGCCACCTGTATGTTTTAAGCCTTTGAGTATATCCATTCCTAAAATAGGTTGGTTGGTATAAGGCGCAGGACAGTTGACACAGGTATCTTTAGGAGTGTAGCCAGGACGAGGAGTAACTTTGACAATTTTAGCCGTATAGGTGCCATTGGCTTCCTGACGAATTTCTAAAATTGCTTTTGATGAACCTGTTTTGTCATCAATATTTTTCCAAGTACCCGTAATATCTTGAGCTAGCGCAAAACTTCCTAACGCTGAGCAGATTAAGGCAACGGTGAGTCTCATCTTGACCATGTTCAATGTTCCTTGTTTTTGGCTAACTGGATATTTCATAGTAAAAAGAAAGTTAAAACTCGACAAGTCTAAATAAGTGATTGCTCAGTCACATTTTTTGTAAATACAGTATAAAAGTTGGCAGCCATACTGCGGTAAATACTGCATTGACGGCCATACCAAAGGCGGCATAACGTCCAGCTACGCTACCACGTTGCCAAGCTTGGGCGGTCCCAATTGCATGCGCAGCCAGACCTAAAGCCAAACCAGAGGCACGTTCATCATTGATGTGTCTTAAAATAAAAGGTGAGAAAGCAGCACCGACAACACCCGATAAAATCACAATCAATACTGCCAATTGAATTGGGGCTTCCAAAAGTGTGGCGATGTTAATGGCAATAGGTGTGGTTACGGCACGTGTAGCAAAGGCCATAATATCGGCACTAGACATGTGTAAGGTATATGCCAGTCCCATAGGTAGGGCTACAGCACTGATGCTGGCAAATAGTAAAATGCCTAAAATGGCTTTTAGTGGTAAATCGTCATAACGCATGGCTGCTAGAGGAATGGCGAGTGCAACTGTCACATAGCCCAATAATTGATTAAACAAAGGGTTGGTTTGTGCTACGTAAGTTTCGTATGGAATCCCGAAAAAATACAACAGTAGCAACACAAAACACATGCCAAAGACAATCACAGGGATTTGCGGGACTTTTTGGTTGCAAGGTTTTGCCAGTAAATATGCAACGAGAGTGATTAAAAAACCATATAGAATTGACAGCATTTTAATCTCCTAAAGCCAGCGTTTTGCCATTTTGGCATACAGCCAAAGCGGGATCAGCGTACTGATAAACAACACAATTAAGAAGATTGGAATTTGTTTGCCCATGTGCGTGAGCATAATTAATGAACCCGCGCTGATGGGTAAAAAGGCAAAGGCACTTTCTTTCATGATTTTGTTGTTGGTATCGACCAGACGAGCAGGAATTTTACTGAGTTTGCGCCATGTAAATAATACCGCCAGCAGGCTGAGCAAACCGACTAAATTGCCTAATTCTGGGTGATTAAATTGGGTCATGATCCATACAGAGGCTTCACGAAACACAATAATCAAAAGGAGTGTGCCGATCCATGCTGGCCAATCGATATGTTTTATCCTGCTCATTTTTGATCTTTCATTAAAATTTTACTTATCACGTTTTAACCGATCTGATCGTCAATTTCAAATGCTTCAAGCGGACGTTTAAATTGTTCTGCCTGTGCACCTAAAATTTCGTCTATCGGTAAATGTGCCTGTTTAATCAGTTGTTCCAGTTTATGTGGTGCCATGCTGACTTGTAGATGTAATTGACCTTCATCATCGTACTGTTCTGCCTGAATGACATTGAGCGCATACAGTTGATTGCGCAGTTTGCCATAAGCAGGTTGTAATTTAAGATCAAACTTTTGAATTTGCCCCATCAAACATTCATGTACGGCTTGTTTTAACAAGTCTAAACCTTGCCCTGAATGTGCCGATACATAGACACGGTCAGGTTGATGCGGTTTTTCATAGATAATTTTGGCTGTTTCGCCTGAGACATCAATTTTATTGTAAACCCGCAAAATAGGTACATCTGCGCCAATTTCTTTTAGCACACCTTCGACTGCTTCAATTTGTTCCAACACATCGGGGTTGCTTGAATCAATCACATGCAGCAATAAACTGGCTTCTAAGGTTTCTTCCAAAGTTGCTTTAAAAGATTCCACCAAAGAGTGAGATAGGTTTCTTACAAAGCCAACGGTGTCTGCCAATACCAGACGTCCGATGCCATCCCATTCTAAACGCCGTAAAGTAGGGTCAAGCGTAGCAAACAGTTGGTCAGCAGCATAGACATCACTTTGCGCCAAAATATTAAATAAGGTCGATTTGCCTGCGTTGGTATAACCGACCAATGAAACGGTAGGAATGGCGGATTTTTGCCGAGCCACACGACCTTGTGCACGGGTTTGACGGACTTTATCGAGTTTGGTTTTTAGTTGTCCCATGCGAATACGCAATAAGCGTCGGTCAGTTTCAAGCAAGGTTTCCCCAGGACCACGTAAGCCGATACCGCCTTTTTGACTGTCTAAGTTGCTGCGACTACGCACCAAACGTGAAGATAAATGTTGTAATTGTGCCAATTCGACCTGTAATTTACCTTCGTAAGTGCGGGCGCGTTGAGCAAAAATATCTAAAATGAGTTCGGTACGGTCAACCACACGGCATTGCATCACTTTTTCTAAATTACGTGCCTGTGCAGGACTGAGTGCATGATCAAAAATGACCAAATTGGCGTCGTGTTCTTTGACCAATGCGGCAATTTCTTCGGCTTTGCCTGAGCCAATAAAGAGTTTGGCATCGGGTTTACTACGTTGAGTGTGGACGTGTTGTAAAACTTCTGCACCCGCAGATTCAGCCAAGAGCTGAAATTCTTCGGCATCTAGGTCTTCTAAAATTTGGACAGCGACACTGACCAGTACAACACGCTCGCCATCTTGAGGTGGCACAAAATTTTCCACTCAGCGCAATCTCCATGCTAAAGCTATATTCTAGTAGAAAAAATGTTTGTGCAGGGAAATAGATGATTGGATTTTTCCTGCGCCCTGATTTGATGCTATATCAACGTATGTAAACTCAATTATAAGGATGACCCCAATATAGAATTTATCTATTTAGATTTTGCCAAAAGTCGCATGTTTGCATGCAGGTTTCGGTTTTTATTATCAATGCAAGTTCAGATTGAACAGTATAGAATGAGCAAAATATAGACCTTTATACGTTGTTTTGCGTTTAACAATTAGTGATGACCCTATGAACCCAGCTGTTGAAACTCACACATCTCCAATTCATGGTTTTGCAAAGCTTGCTTTGTATAGCAAAAAAGTTCTGGCAACGGCTGGCGCGATTGGTGAAGGGTTTTATTTGGTCTATCGTCATCAATTGTATAAAGACACCAACAACCCGAACAATACGCGCTATGTGCAATATTTTTGCCGTCAATTGTGCAAAGTTTTTAATATTGAAGTGCAAATTCATGGTGAAATTCCGCATGACCCTGCGCTATGGGTCAGTAATCATATTTCGTGGTTAGATGTAGCGGTATTGGGTTCTAGTGCGCGGGTATTTTTTCTGGCCAAAGCTGAAATTGAAAAATGGCCGTTATTGGGTAAGTTAGCCAAAGGTGGGGGGACGCTATTTATTAAGCGTGGCTCTGGCGATTCAGTCAAAATTCGTGAACAAATCACGCAATTTTTAAAACAAGATATTCCTGTATTATTTTTTCCTGAAGCGACCACGTCAGATGGAAGCAAAATTAAAAAAGTGCATGGTCGTATTTTAGGGGCAGCAATTGAAGCCAAACGACCTGTGCAAATTTGTCTGATTTGTTATGTGAATCAGCAAGGTGAGTTAGATACTGTTGCGCCGTTTATTAATGACATGACCTTTGTTGATCATGTGAAAGATGTTTTGGAAATGCCGAAAGTGACAGCGCATTTAATGGCGTTACCTGCAATTGTGGTAGAAGGGCACGATATTGAATCTTTAACTGCTGTGGTACAGGAACGCATGACAGAAGGTTTGGCTGAGTTGCATCGTCAGGTATTAAAACCACAAGTGCTGACATCATAAAACATGCTTAGGCGCATCTTCATGTTAAAGATAGCCTAAGCACATCACATTTTTTTAAGAATAATGGTCATCATCCAACAGCTTCAATATTATGTTGCTACATAAAGCCTTCAATTGGCAGCCATGAGGTAATTTTCATTGCCGCACGTTGATACCATTTCATCCCTGGTTCTTTTTTTAGAATTTGAGTTTCGCCTTGTGGATTTTTCATCTGCCATTGAATGTTTTGTTGCGCATCTAAAACCAGTTTATAAGCATATTTGGATAAATTGACATCCATGGTCTGGTGAACTGCGCGAGCCAATGGTGGACTATTTAAAATTACTCCAATTTCAGTATTTAAATATGCCGAGCGTGGGTCAAAATTAAACGAACCAATAAATACCTGTTTTTCATCCAATGCCATGAGTTTGGCATGTAAACTAGAACGGCTTAAACCTTTCATACTGACTTTGGCTTTTTTGGAAATTTCGTGCGTATGTGTGTTTAGGTTTTCCATTTCAGGTCGCGCCAAAAACTCATACAGCTGCACGTTATTTGCCAATAAATCTTCTCGATATTTGGCGTAAAAAGCATGCACCACAGGAACATCGTTGGCTTTAAAGGAGTTGGTCAGTACGCGTACCTGAACGCCATCATCCGCCAAGTCTTTTAGTTTTTCTGCCCCCGATTGTTCAGGGACAAAATACGCAGAAATAATATCGACACTACTGCTTGGCTTCTCTAAATGCGTCAGCAATTGAAAGTTGAGATGTTCTTCTTTTGAGGCGCGGTCTTTAATTTTACTCGGCGCATCTTTGACCACTTCAGCACTGACCCAATCGAACTTAATACTACGCGTCATCCACTGTTCAATCGCTTTAGAACGAGTCACCAAATCTAAATAATTTTGTACGGTGGCTTCTTGATCGTGCTGTTCTAATTGCTGTTTTAAGCTTTCATAACGCAAGGTGTAATGTTGTGGATTGACCAATTGCTTGACTGAATAAGCATAGTCATCATTCCAGTATTCATCAAAAGAGTGAATAATTTCATCCGAAGCCGAGCCGACTAACATCACATCGACATCAGAAAATTGATAATTGTCGCTGACGTTATAGTATTGATTGCTCATATTGCGCCCACCAATCAGAGAAATTTGGTTATCGGCAATAAAGCTTTTGTTGTGCATACGACGGTTAATACGCTTCAAATCCAAAATCATGTCCATGGCACGATAATGTCGAAAGCGATATGGATTATACAGTTTGATGTCGATGTTGACGTGTTGATCGAGCGCGAGATAAATGCCTTCCATTTTTTTGGCATTGTTATCATCGACCAATAAGCGGACTTTCACCCCACGATCTGCCGCACGAATAATGGCGTGTAGTGCAAGCGCGCCAATTTTATCGTTATCCCAAATATAATATTGTAAATCTAAAGATTTTTCTGCTTTATTAATCAGATAGATACGTGCTGCTAGGGCTTCGAGCGGATCATACAGGACATGATAACCCGTAAGCTGCGGATATTTTTCGCGTAGCGGCAGTACAATTTTGGCCAAACTGGTTTGATCGGTTGGGGTTTCAAACGCCATCCGGATCGGATGTTCAATCTGTTTGGGCAGCGTGCTACAGCCTGAGAGTGTCAAAACGAAGGCGCAACTCAGCCACAAGACGTTGTGCCGAATATTTTGAAATGGAGCGGATGAGCTGCGGTTTGCCAAATTAAATTCCTTTTTAGCACGAGGAGCAAATAAGTTAAAAATAGGGTTTGAGTATAATTGTCAGCTATGAAAAGATAAATATGACAATACAGATATATGACGTGTGTGGGTTAAATGCGACATCTGGGTTTAGCGCAGCATTGAATAGCAGAAGTATGAAGTAATAGAGAATAAATATGTGGGATAACGATTCAGTCGTGTTGTATTTCTATATGGGTATGGCAATTTTGGCGCTGTGGGCAGTTTCGCAAGCATGGCGCAGTCAGGCCAATACAGAAACCATTCACCCGTTTAAGGCCTTTGTGCATTTGTTGGCATTTTATTTGTCTTACCTGTTGCCGCCTTTGGTTTTTTTTAGTGTTTATGCGGGTATTCAGGGCTATTACTCCATCCACGAAGCGATTTTTGTATTTTTAGTCAGTGCTGTGTTGAGCTATGCGCGTTTTATTGAACCGCATTTGATTCAAGTCAAAACTACCAAATATCAAATTCATGCAGATCGCCGTTTATTAAAGCCTGTCAAAATTGCTTTAATTGCAGATTTACATATTGGCTTGTTTTCTGGGCATGAGCGTCAATTGAAGCAAATTGTGAAAAAACTCAATTTGCAAAACCCCGATATTGTCGTTGTAGCAGGCGACTGGACTTATGAGCCTGAAAATAAATTGGTCGAAGAATTGGCGGTATTAAAAGAAATTTGTGCGCCTGTATATTCGGTAAATGGTAATCATGATGAGCAGTATCCTGGCCCGCCCATTCAAGAGCTGTTAAAAACGGCTTTAGAACAAAATAACGTGATTGATATTGAAGGTAGAATTGTCGAGTTTGATGAGTTTCGTTTGCTCGGTATTGGCGATTTATGGGCAGGTAAAACCGACATGCGCTATATGCCCGATTTACCTCAGGATAAGCCGTGGGTGTTGTTATCACATAACCCCGATACAGTGGATATGGTGCCAAAATTGCCGACACGTCCGTTGATGTTGGCAGGACATACCCATGGTGGGCAGGTTGAACTGCCGTGGCTGACCGATTATGTGATGAAAAAAGTATCTATTTTAGGGCATAAAAAGGGGTTATATCGCCATGATCATGCCGATGTATTTGTGACTGTAGGGACAGGAATGGTCGGTGTTCCTTTTCGTTTTGGTGTGCCGCCCACGATTGATATTATTGAATTATTGTAAGCACCGTCACCATCGCCTACATGAAAAAAACCAGCCGAGGCTGGTTTTTTGATGCAATTTTTGCGCTTAAATTTGATTGTTTACATCATCATGCTTGGTTTCTCGAATCATTAAAAATGCGATTAAAGACAAGATGGATGCTGCACTTAAATAATAACCAACTGCAGCCAAGCCATAAGTGGTGGCAAGTTTGGTGGCAATGAGTGGGGCAAACGATGCGCCAAAAATACCCGCCAAGTTAAAGGTGAGTGCCGAGCCTGTATAGCGTACAGAAGTAGGAAAAATTTCAGACAATACTGTACCAATGGGCCCGTAAGTAAGTCCCATAATTGCCAAGCCAATACACAGGAAAATAAATACAATCCACGTGCTGCCTGAAGCAAGCATGTCGGCAAAAAATAAGCCAAAAATTGCAGAGACGATGCACACCGCAATAGAGGTAGTTTTACGTCCAAATTTTTCGGCTAAAACGGCTGAGAGGGGAATAAATGCGGCAAAACACAATGTGGCTAGTAGTTGAAGTTTTAAGAATTCTTCACGTGAATAACCCAGTTGTTTAGTGCCCCATTGCAAGGCAAATACTGTAGTCAGATAAAACACCACAAAGGTACAAATTGCAGCGATTGTTCCGAGCACTAACATTTTAGCGTGTTTTTTAAAGACCTGAATAAATGGCACATTGACTTCTTTTTGTTTATTCAACACTTTTTGGAAGGCAGGCGTTTCATGCAGTTTTAAGCGAATCCATAAACCGACAATCACCAATAAGGCACTCGAAATAAACGGGATGCGCCAGCCCCATGTCATAAAGTCTTGCTCAGACATCAGCGCACCTAAAATAAGGAATGAACCTGTGGCAAGAATAAAACCAATCGGAGCGCCCAATTGTGGGAACATGCCATACCAAGCACGTTTACCTTCAGGGGCATTTTCTGTGGCTAACAGTACTGCTCCCGACCATTCACCGCCCAAGCCTAAACCTTGCCCTAAGCGACACAACGCCAACAGTAATGGCGCGATAATCCCAATTTGTGCATACGTCGGCAGTAAACCAATACAGACTGTAGAAATTCCCATGGTCAATAATGCCGCGACCAAAGTGGCTTTGCGTCCAATCCGATCTCCTAAATGTCCAAATAAAGCTGCGCCAATTGGACGGGCGATAAAGGCAATTGCAAAGGTGGCGAGAGATTGAATGGTTGCCGTCATTGGGTCAGTACTGGTCGGAAAGAACAGATACGGAAAAATAATGACTGCCGCAGTGGCGTAGATATAAAAGTCAAAAAACTCGATGGTGGTACCGACCAAGCTTGCAGTCAGTACTCGAAATTTAGAATTTTGAGTCGGCTGTTCAGCGGCAGCAGTAGATGAAGATGCCATACAGGACCTTATGTAAAGTGAATTTTAAATGAAAGTGCAATTTGGCACAGACCGCACTGGCAGAAAAATAGTAGATACTTCTTGTAGTTATACTTTTTTGAACAAGAAGTCGGTTACAAAACTGCATCCATGAACACCATTCAAATCTGATCGTTTTATCTGTAAGACATGAGCGATATTCAGCGTTAAATCACATACAGATAAATTGCCAGAAAGTGTGCGCCTGCACCAATTAAGACAAATACATGCCAAATTGCGTGGGTATATCTTACGCGTTTTAAGGCATAAAACAATGCACCCACGGTGTAGGCAATGCCGCCAATTAGCAAAAAGGTCAGGGCTTGGCTGCTTAAATAGGCTTGCATATCGTCCATGACCAGAACGGCTAACCAACCCATCACCAAGTAGGCAATTAAAGAAATTTTATGAAAACGGTTGATAAATACCAGTTTAAATAGGGTGCCAATCAGGGCAATAATCCACAGGGCAATTAACAAATATTGTGCTTTTTGAGTAGGAATCGCGATGGATAAAAATGGGGTATAAGTCCCTGCAATTAAATAATAAATTGCGGTGTGATCTAACTTTTTATAAAAATAACGACGGTCTGCTGCGGTTGCCATGTGATACAGCATTGAAGCAGAAAAAAGCAGTACCATGCTTATTGCATAGGCCCACAAACCTAGCCATTGTCCCGTACTTAAATACGCACCTTTAATGATTAAAAGAATACCTGCAATAAATGCCAAAGCCGCACCAACACCATGGCTCAGATAGTTAATCCGTTCTTCTTGCAGGTCATAATCAGGCACTAAAGGGGCATTTAATTTCATGGCGAATCTGCTTTAATTTCTTTAATTATACAACTGTATCGTAATTCAATTTTGCTTTTAGGGTAATAACAATTAAACTTGAATTGTAATTTTTTCAGGTTTTTATTATGTCGACTTTGGCTTCTCCCTCTGTGCAGGAACAACAATTCTTAGAGGCTTTTCAGCAAGCCATTGATACACAAAAGCTTGATCGTGTGGTGCTGAGTCAATATAAAGGCGAACTGGAACAATTAGAAAAAATCACCTTACGGGTGATTCAGCTAAATCAAGACACCGTTTTAACTTGTTTGTATCGCCATAAAACGCAGGATATCACCAAAAACTATCCTTTGGCAGAAGCACAGATACAATTGAGTCACTTATTGGCAGATTGTAAACAGGCCAATTTATTTACGACAGATCAGGAAATTCAGCTAAAAAAGAACAAAAAGAAAGCCATGCTCAGCATTAGTAAAACAGCACCGACTATAGCGAAACCGAAAGAACCGCAAGGACATGACCGAGAAAAGCAGCGTTATGTCGATCAATCCAGCCCATTTTTACAACACTTGGGGATTAGCGATGCCAAAGCGCAAATTATTCCGAGCATGGCGCGTAAATGGAAACAGATTAATAAATTCATTGAAATTTTTTCGGGGGCTTTGGCGCAAATCAAAATTTCGGAAAATACTGTGCGCGTGGTGGATTTTGGCTCAGGCAAAGGCTATTTAACTTTTGCGTTATATGACTATTTGCAAAAGCAGCAATTTCTTCCTTTTGTGACTGGGGTGGAACTAAACCCGAAAATGGTTGAGTTTTGTCAGTCGGTGGCGAGTGCTTCAGACTTTCAGCAGCTAGATTTTTTTTCAGGGCGATGTGCGCACCTATCAGCCAGAACATTTAGATGTAATGATTGCTTTGCATGCCTGTGATGTCGCCACCGATTTTGCAATTCATACTGGTATTCGCCTGAATGCACAAATGATTATGTGCGCGCCGTGTTGCCATAAAGAGTTGCGTCCACAATTACAAAGCCCAAGCGTGTTGCAACCGATGCTGCAATTTGGCATTCATGCAGGGCAACAGGCGGAAATGTTAACCGATACCATCCGCGCTTTATTGCTCAAAGCCTATGGTTATGACACCAAAGTTTTTGAGTTTGTCGCTTTAGAACACACCAGTAAAAACAAAATGATTTTGGCAACCAAACGTCAAAATTGGAGTGAACCTGATCAAGCAGTTTTGGCACAAATTCGTGATTTAAAAACCATGTACGGTATTCAAAAACATTCTTTGGAGTTGTTGTTGAACGATCAGTGGGATCAACAGGGCATTGGTTCTAAGTGCTAAGCAAGATGGAACAGGATATAAAGATGCAAGATTATGAAATTCAATCGGGCACTTGGACACAATTTGCTGCAGAGGCCAAATCTATTCGTGAGCAAGTCTTTATTCAGGAACAGCGAATTGCGCCTGAAGATGAGTGGGATGCACAAGATGCAGTTGCCTTGCATTTTGTGGTCTATGCAACTGGACAGGCGATTGCAACAGCACGTTTACTGGAAAATCACAGTATTGGACGGGTCGCAGTGTTGAAATCACAGCGCGGTTTAGGTGTGGGACGTGTTTTAATGCAGCATATTATTCAGGTGGCAAAGCAGCAGCAACGTCCGTGGGTCAAGTTGTCTGCGCAGGAACACGCGATTCCGTTTTATCAAAGTTTGAGTTTTCAGGTTGAGGGTGAGTCGTATTTAGATTGTGGTATTCCGCATGTAGATATGCGATTGATATTTTAAACGAATTGTCGATAGTCCTGATTTTAATCGTGCAAAATAAAAATCGCCATGATGGAATGTGATCATGGCGATTTCTTTTTATAAACTGTATGAACAGAGCCGCTAGCGCATATTAATGTCCATGTGCGGGTGCTGGCTCATGGTTTTCAGGCATATTGGCATGTTCTGTTTCAGTCATACCGTGTGCATCTGCAGTTTCAGCAGCCAAAGCTTCACGTGCTTCACGATCTGCTTGTGCTTTTGCCAATGCTTCTTGTGACATAGCTGGCGCATTTTTAAAGGCGTGTTGCTGAGTATTCTGCTTTTGTTGCTGGCTAGGCATGTAGTCAGGTTCATTCGTGACCGCTAACCAGAAAATAAACATGAAAATTCCACCCAAAATACAGAAAATAAAGAGTGCTTTCCAACCCCAAGGTGATTTTTCAGGAGTAAGGCGTTCGGTCATGTGCATCTACCCAATTTGAATCTAAATCTTAAAATTATGTAACTTTATAACATAAAATGCATGAAAAACGGATTAAATTCTATTCATGCAGGGATATTCATTGTAATTTTGAGCAAATAAAAAGAGGGATGATGTATCCCTCTCAGATTGTTTTAAATTTAAAGTTTAGACTTAAATGCTTTTAGCATCTGCAGCAACACGGTCTTGCAAAATTTTAGGTGGGGTAAAACGTTCGCCATATGCTGCAGCAAGTTGCTGTGCTCGTGCCAAAGCCTGTGTTAAACCATATTGATTTAAAAACTGCAAAGCACCACCTGTCCATGCAGGGAAGCCAATGCCAAAAATTGACCCAACATTGGCATCAATGACAGATTCTAAAACACCTTCTTCCAAGCAACGTAAGCTGTCCAGTGCTTGTACAAATAAGAAACGGTTAATCATCTCTTGTTCAGCGATTTCGGTATTTTTATACCAATGACTTAACCCCGACCAAAGCTGTTTTTTACCCTGTTCAGGGTAGTCATAAAAGCCTGCACCTGCAGCTTTGCCTTTACGTGAGAATTGATGAATCATGGTTTGAATGACTTCATCTGCACTCGACAGTGGTCGGTCTTTTCCTTCGGCTTGTAACGCTTTACGTGCTTCCTGCGCCACGTGTTCAGACAAGGTTAAAGACACTTCATCCTGAATGGCAAGCGGACCAACAGGCATACCTGCTTTTAAAGCTGCCATTTCAATTTTGGCAGGATGTACGCCTTCTGCCAGTAAGCGCAAGCCTTCCTGCACAAAAGTGCCAAACACCCGACTGGTAAAAAAGCCACGTCTGTCATTGACTACAATCGGTGTTTTACCAATGTGTTGCACAAAGTCATATGCTTTTGCCAAAGTATCGGCAGAGGTGTTTTTTCCTTTAATGATTTCTACCAACGGCATTTTATCGACAGGACTAAAGAAATGCAGTCCAATAAAGCGCTGTTGATCTTGCGCAGCTTGGGCAAGCCTGCTTATTGGCAAAGTTGAGGTATTGGATGCCATCACACCTTGTTCTGCCAGAAAAACTTCGGCTTCTTGTGTGACTTGCGCCTTGAGTTGAGGATTTTCAAATACCGCCTCAATAATCAAATCACAGCCTTGTAAATCGGCAGCCTGTGCCGTTGGATGAATATTGGCTAAGACTTGTGCTGCTCGCTCTGCACTTATACGACCTTGCGATACTTGTTTATCCAATAGTTTTTGACTGTAAGCTTTGCCTTTTTCAGCTTGTTCGATGGATACATCTTTAAGAACAACCGCAATGCCTTTGCTTGCTGTGGCATAAGCAATGCCTGCGCCCATCATGCCTGCACCTAAAATGCCGACTTTTTGAGTTTGATGCGGTGCAATGCCTTGCGGACGGCCACTGCCCGATTTAATCGCATTCAGCCCATGCCAAAAGGTGCCAATCATATTTTTAGAAATTTGACCTGTTGCGAGCTGGGTAAAATAGCGAGATTCAATGCGTAAGGCTGTATCGACATCAACCTGCGCACCTTCTACTGCTGCACTCAAAATTGCTTCAGGCGCAGGGTAACAGCCTTTGGTTTTGTCGCGTAGCATGGCAGGAGCAATGGAAAGCATTTGCGCGACAGCAGGTGTAGATGGTGTTCCCCCAGGGATTTTATAGCCTTTGACATCAAATACTTGTTGTGATTGAGGATGTGCAAGAATCCAGTCTTGGGCTTTGCTGAGTAATTCTGTTTCATTTTCAGCAAGATCATGGATTAAACCTAAACTTTGTGCTTTTTCCACACTCAGCTGTTTGCCTTCCATCAACAGCGGCAGGGCAGTTTGTAAACCCAATAAACGTACCATCCGCACAATACCACCGCCACCAGGCAATAAACCTAAAGTCACTTCGGGTAAACCAAACTTGGTTTTTGTATCACGAATTGCAATACGATGATGACAGCACAGAGCAAGTTCCCATCCGCCGCCGAGTGCCGTGCCATTTAAGGCAGCTACCACAGGAATACCACGGGTTTCAATATAACGCAGCTGTGCTTTTAGGTTTTCAATCATCTGAAAAAATGAGCTGGCATGTTCAGGCTGTACTTGAATTAACTCATCTAAGTCACCGCCTGCAAAAAAGGTTTTTTTTGCAGAGGTAAAAATGATTCCCGCCACCTGTTCGTCTGCCTGTAACTTTTGCACCACTTGCGCTAATGCATCTCTAAAATCGGCATTCATGGTATTGGCAGATTGATTTGGTGAGTCAAAGGTTAGAGTGACAATATTATCGGCATTTTTTTGATAGTGAATGGCGCTCATTTTTATACTCCTTATACTCGCTCAATAATGGTGGCAATTCCCATCCCACCGCCTACACATAATGTAGCCATGCCGCGTTTTTTATCTTGTCGTTCTAGCTCGTCCAGTAAGGTGCCTAAAATCATGGCACCTGTAGCGCCAAGTGGATGACCCAAGGCAATAGCACCACCATTCACATTGACTTTGGCGGGATCAACCTGAAGTTCTGTAATAAAACGCAGAACCACGGCTGCAAAGGCTTCATTGACTTCAAACAGATCAATATCTTCAATGTTCAGTCCTGCTTTGGCTAAGGCTTTGCGTGCTGCAGGCGCGGGTCCTGTGAGCATAATGGCAGGGTCTGTGCCAACCAGTGCGGTAGCAAGCACTTTGGCGCGTGGTTTTAAGTTGTGTTGTTGTACCGCTTGTTCCGATGCAATCAAGACCAATGCCGCGCCATCAACAATACCTGATGAATTGCCTGCATGATGCACATGATTGACTTGTCCTGCTTCAGGATATTTTTGCAGGGCAATCGCATCAAAACCCATTTGTCCCATATTGGCAAAACTCGGCTTGAGCTGTGCCAAGCTTTCAGCCGTGGTCTGTGGTTTGATAAATTCATCTTGTGCCAAAATCACCACACCTGCCTGATCTTTGACAGGTACAATCGAGCGCTCGAAATGTCCCTGTGCTTGTGCTGCTGCGGCTTTGTGCTGTGATGCTGCTGCAAATTGATCGACTTCTGTACGGCTATAGCCATCGAGTGTGGCAATTAAGTCAGCGCCAATACCTTGTGGAATAAAGTCACAAGCCATATTGGTTTCAGGGTCGAATGCCCAAGCACCACCATCGGAACCCATTGCCACGCGTGACATAGATTCCACACCACCTGCAACGATTAAATCTTCCCAACCCGAACGAACTTTTTGCGCTGCGAGGTTCACGGCTTCTAAACCTGAGGCACAAAAGCGGTTGATTTGTACCCCAGCAACATCATTGTCCCAACCTGCGGCAATCGCTGCGGTTTTGGCAATATCTGCACCCTGATCGCCAATTGGTGTGACACAACCCAAAACAATATCGTCTACTTGTGAGGTGTCTAGGTTGTGTCGTTGTTGCAATTCATTCAATAAGGTTGTGAGTAGGCGAATGGGTTTAACTTCGTGTAATGCGCCATCTTTTTTTCCTTTGCCGCGCGGAGTGCGAATAGCATCAATGATGTAGGCCTCGCTCATAATCAATCCCTTGTCGATAGTTTTCTTTATGATTGCTTTTGAGTGTAATCTGAAAATTTTGAAGTGCAATGACGAGAACGGTACAGGTCAGTGAGGTTTTTTGCTAATTCGGATGACGCAGTAATTTGGCAGAAAGATTGAAACTATAATAGAGCGATAAAAAAAGCCCTTGCGGTGTGCAAGGGCAATCGATTGGAATTACGAGTTATTGTGAATTGTCGATTCTAAATTAATGATAACCGTGCAACTGACGGTATAAACCAGGTGTGACGCCAGTCCACTTTTTGAAAGCACGGTGGAAAGTACTGGTTTCGCTAAAGCCAACTTGTTGTGCCACATCTTCAAGGGTAAGTTCAGGATTCAGCAATAGGTGAATCGCGGCATCACGGCGTAATGCATCTTTTACCCCTTGATAGCTTTTACCTTCTGCAGCCAAACGACGACGCAAGGTTTGTGGCGATAGGTACAGCATGGATGCAACATCGTTCAAGGTTGGCATTTCTTCGCCAATTTGGCTCTTTAACACGTCACGAATACGCGAAGTTAAAGAATTGGTGTTTTTGAATTTCACCAACAATTGCGCAGGCGCGGTTTTTAAGAATTCGTCTAAGGTTTCTTGGGTTTGACGAATTGGTAAATCCAAGTAGTCGGCAGCAAAGGTAATTTCGGTGCGTGGCATGTCAAATTGCATGACAGGCGCAAAGAACAGCGCATCGTATTCATCTGCATGTGCAGGACGTGGATAGCCAAAATGTACGCGCTCCAAAGGCAGGCGACGTTCAATCAGCCAAGATGCCAAGCCGTGCCAAATCATCAACATACTTTCAGTAATAAAGTGATCAGGATCCATAGCTTGTGGAATAGATGGTACCAAACGTGCTTCGTGTTTATCACGTTCTAAGGTAACCGACCAATCATCACCAAACAGTTTGTAGAATTGCGAAGAGAGTTCTAAGGCATCGCCCAGTGTTTTGGCGTGAATTACCAATTGGCACATGATCGCGAATGTACCCAAACGACGTGGCTGAGAATCAAAACCCACGTGTTCGTCTTGGGTTACCATCCACAACATTTTAATAAAGCGAGTATATTGTTCAGGTGAAATACGTGCTTTCGGTTGGCGCAGAAGTTCTGCCTCAATACCGACATGAGATAATAAGGTTTCGACATCCATGCCGAGTCGCTTAACACCCGTGAGCGCTGCATTTACAAAATGGATACTAATGGTATCTCTGCTCATGTTAAATCCTTCAGTCTCTTTTGTATTCACGTAAGCTTGACCTAAATGACGCTAAAAATTGAAATTGGCAATTTACAATACCAATTTTACTTATTTTACATAATAAATTGCCGAAATGATCAAGGTAAATGGCTGAACATGACATTGTGTTACAGTTTTGCTGTTTATAAGATGAACGGAAAATCAGTAAAAATCGAGTAATCACAACAATGACACATGCACTGAGCGGTTTAAAAGTTTTAGATTTTTCTACCTTATTGCCCGGCCCTTTTGCCAGTTTGTATTTGGCGGATATGGGTGCAGAGGTGATTCATATTGAATCGGCAACCCGTCCTGACTTAATTCGTTTATTTCCGCCCTATGCCAATGGACAAGCGACTTCGCACAGTTATTTGAATCGGAATAAACAGTCAATTACTTTGGATTTAAAATCCCCCGAAAGTATTCAGCTTATTCACGATAAAATTGCCGAATTCGATATTGTATTGGAACAGTTTAGACCAGGCGTGATGCAGCGTTTAGGGCTGGACTATGCCAGCTTGGCAAAAATTAATCCGCGACTGATCTATTGTTCCATCACAGGTTATGGACAAACAGGCGATTATCAACAAAGGGCAGGACATGACATCAACTATTTAGCCTTGTCTGGCATTGCGGGGCATAGTGGACGGCAAGCGGGTGGGCCGCCACCGCTCGGGATTCAAGTGGCCGATGTAGCAGGTGGATCATTGCATGCTTTGGTGGCGATTTTAAGTGCAGTGATAGAACGTCAGCGCAGTGGTTTAGGGCAGTATATTGATATTTCGATGACCGATTGCACTGCGACTTTAAACAATATGGCCGCTTCAGCGGTTTTGGCGGCACAGGTTCCTCAATATGCTGAGCAATCTTACTTAAATGGTGGCACCTATTATGACTATTATGAAACAGCAGATGGCCGTTATCTTTCAGTCGGTAGTTTAGAGCCGCAGTTTATGCAGGGTTTGGCACAGATTTTAAACTTACCGATACTTTTGGAAAAAGGGGCATCTTTAGATCCGCAAGAGCGCTTGCAAGTCAAACACGCTATTCAAGATAAAATTAAAACACAAAGTTTTGCCACATGGCAGCAGGTATTCGCGCAATATGATGTCTGCGTTGAACCTGTATTCACTTTAGATGAAGCCTTACATTCACCTTTGGCACAGCAACGCGGTTGGACAGTAGAAGTTCCTATTCAGCAGAATGCCGAAAAAACTGAAACTCAGTTGGCGTGTCCAATTAAATTTTCACGTTCTCAAATGCGTTACGATTATATCGGGCAGGCTTTGGGCGCAGGGCAGTGGTCATCTCAGACTAAAAATCAGGATGAAGATAAAGCCAAGTCATAAGCATAGGTAATCAATAAAAAGATCGAATAGATGCTTTAGCAGAAAAAATGCTAAAGCTTGCATTATTTTGTGATAGCTCTATAAAAAGTCTATAAATTTTGGCAAAGGCTTACTGGTTGTGATGTTGCCATGGCTTATCAATAAAACCGCTAAGAAATATGTAAAAAACACATTTTGTTGATAGATTGAATCTCGCTATGCTGTCAGCCGTGATAATAGAAATGACTAGCTGTACGCCATGTATTTATATACTGATTTCGATCAGCAACTGATTAATGAACGTGTTGCACAGTTCCGCGACCAAACGGAACGTTATTTAGCAGGCAAATTGACTGAGGATGAATATCGTCCATTGCGTCTGCAAAATGGTTTGTATGTACAACGCTATGCGCCAATGTTGCGTATTGCGGTGCCTTACGGTCTGATGAACTCTAAGCAATTGCGTAAAGTTGCGCAGCTTGCCAAAGACTATGACCGTGGCTATGCGCACGTATCAACACGTCAAAATATTCAGTTTAACTGGCCTGCACTGGAAAATGTGCCTGACATGCTGGCAGAGCTTGCAACCGTACAAATGCACGCAATTCAGACTTCGGGTAACTGTATTCGTAATACCACCACAGACCAGTATGCAGGTGTCGTGGCGGGCGAAATTGCTGACCCACGTCCAACCTGTGAATTAATTCGTCAGTGGTCGACTTTCCACCCTGAATTTGCCTTCTTGCCACGTAAATTCAAAATTGCGGTGTCTGCACTGGAAGAAATTGACCGTGCTGCGACTGCATTTCATGACATTGGCGTCTATATTGTTAAAAATGAAGCAGGCGAAATTGGCTATAAAATTAAAGTTGGTGGCGGCTTAGGTCGTACTCCAATTATCGGTAGCTTTATTCGTGAGTTCTTGCCACGTGAAGATTTGATTGCTTACTTAGAAGCTATTTTACGTGTTTATAACTTGCATGGTCGTCGCGACAATAAATATAAAGCACGTATCAAAATTTTGGTAAAAGCCTTAACTCCAGCAGTATTTGCAGAAAAAGTTGAAGCTGAATTTGCACATACGGTGAAAACCTTAAAAATTGATGCAGAAACTTTGCAAAAAATGGATAAAAACTTCACGCCATTTGCTTATCAAAACTATGCCGATGAAGATTTTAGCGAGCTGTTTGCGCAGTATCCAAAATTCAAGCAATGGTTCAACATCAACACCAATGCGCACAAAGTACAAGGCTATCGTATTGTCACCATTTCATTGAAACGTGCAGGTGTTGCACCGGGTGACATGACGACAGAAGAAATGAATCTGATTGCAGATTTAGCCGATCAATATACCTTTGGTGAGTTGCGTACCACGCATGAGCAAAATATTGCTTTGGTAGATGTGCCACAAAAAGACCTGTTTGCATTGTGGCAAGTGCTCGATGCCAATAACTTGGCGCGCGCGCATATTGGCTTTATTACCGATATTATTTGCTGTCCGGGTGGTGATTTCTGTTCACTTGCCAATGCCAAATCTATTCCAATTTCAGAAGCCATTTCACGCCGTTTTGATGATTTGGATACCATTTATAATCTTGGCAAACTGGATTTAAATATTTCAGGTTGTATGAACGCTTGTGGTCATCACCACGTTGGTAATATCGGGATTTTAGGTGTCGATAAAAAAGGCGCGGAATTCTACCAAATCACTTTGGGCGGGCATGCAGACCATGATGCGTCAATCGGTGATATTTTAGGGCCATCTTTTGCTGCTGAAGTGATTCCTGATGTGGTGGAAGAAATTTTAAATACCTACTTAGATTTGCGTAGTGAAGGTGAAGACTTCATCGACACTTATCGCCGTGTCGGCATTCAACCATTTAAGGAGCGCGCTTATGCTTAATACTGCACTACCTGTGCTCGCAAAAGATGGCACGATTGCAGACAATACTTATCAAGTGATTGCTGAAGATGCAGCATTACCGCAAGGTGATGTGGTGCTCAGCGTTGAACAGCTTGATCAGTTGGCACAAATTTCAGGTAAAAAAGCCCTATATTTAACGGTAGATGCTTCGCCTGAAAACCATGAATTTCCATTGGCAGAACTGGATGCAATTTTTATTGAATTTTCAGGTTTTAACGATGGCCGTGGTTATTCTTTTGCGGCATTGTTACGCCGTCAAGGCTTTCAGGGTGAACTTCGCGCAGTCGGTGATGTCTTTAAAGACGTCTTAAATTATATGAAACGTGCAGGTTTCGATACTTTCGTGATTAAAGAAGGTAAAGATGTGCAAGAAGCTGCAGCAGGTTTGGCGGACTTTACCCATCCTTATCAAGCTTCTACCGCAGTGCCAAAACCAAATTATCAAACAGGTGCGTAATATATTGATGATGGATTTCATCGAAATGTAGATAGATTTTATCGAAATATCGCGGTTCACACATTTACAAACAGCCTGCCATGTGCAGGCTTTTTGTTTGCCTTAAAATGATCAAACGGCTTGTTTTATCGCACTTCTTAATGATTTAATTTACCGCAAAGTGCTGTAGTATAAGCACGCTGATGTAGCATCGCAGTCTTATGTAGGCGTTATTTTTACATTATCAAAAATCAATCAAGACGATAATTTGATGTGATTATCCTCTGATTTATTTTTCAATTTTTTCATGATGAAGTGATTTGTCTTTATGCAAAATTCTATCCGTATTGGTATTGCTGGTTATGGCAACTTAGGTCGTGGTGTTGAAACGGCGATTCATAAAAACCCAGATTTACAATTGGTGGGTATTTTTACCCGTCGTGCGCCTGAAAGCGTTTCACCATGTTTTGCTGAAACAGCAGTGTTGCACATGGATTCATTGTCAGATTTTCAAGACAAAATTGATGTGCTGATTTTATGTGGTGGTTCAAAAGACGACTTGCCACAACAAGGTCCAGTACTGGCGAGCCAATTTAATATTGTCGATAGTTTCGATACGCATGCACGTATTCCTGAATATTATGCATCTGTAGATGCACCTGCGACAGCGAACAAGAAAACTGCACTCATCTCAATTGGTTGGGATCCAGGCATGTTCTCGATTAATCGTTTATTTGGTGAAGCGCTGTTACCTGATGGTGAAACCTATACTTTTTGGGGTAAAGGTTTAAGTCAGGGTCACTCAGATGCCATTCGTCGTGTTGATGGTGTAAAAGCAGGTGTGCAATATACCATTCCATCGAATGATGCCATTGAACAAGTGCGTAGCGGTGCGCGTCCTGTATTAAGCACCAAAGATAAACATACTCGTGAATGTTATGTCGTACTTGCAGAAGGTGCCGATGCTGCTGCGGTAGAGCAAGCGATTGTGACCATGCCAGATTATTTCGCTGACTACAACACAACCGTAAATTTCATTGATGAAGCGACTTTAGCCAAAGATCACCAACGCATGCCACATGGTGGTTTTGTCATTCGCAGTGGTAATACCAGCGATGAACAAAAACAAGTGCTTGAATTCTCATTGAAGTTAGACAGCAATCCTGAGTTTACCGCGAGTATTTTGGTGGCTTATGCACGTGCTTGCTATCGTTTAAACCAAATGCAGCAATATGGTGCAAAAACTGCTTATGATGTTGCGCCAGGTTTATTGTCAATGAAATCGCCTGAACAGTTGCGTGCAGAATTGCTCTAAACTTTTTAAAGCTACAAGCAAAAAGACGAATCAATGATTCGTCTTTTTGCTTTTTGAATTTAAAAGAGGAGTTAGGGAGTGACTGTATCCCATCTGCCCTAATTCCGCTTTACGGAATAGGGGGGCAATGCATTAAAGCAATTCAATCGCGACTGCAGTTGCTTCACCACCGCCAATACAGAGAGCGGCCACGCCACGTTTGCCACCTGTACGTTTAAGCGCATGAATTAAAGTCAGGATAATACGTGAACCTGTAGAACCCACAGGATGTCCAAGCGCACATGCACCACCATTGATATTCACTTTTTCAGGATCAAGCTTGAATTCATCTATTGGGCACATGGTGACCATAGCAAAAGCTTCATTGATTTCCCATAAATCTACATCTGCAACTTGCCAACCCGCTTTATCCAATACTTTTTGAATTGCAGCAACAGGGGCAATAGTGAATTCTGATGGATGTTGTGAATTGGTGGCATAAGCCACAATTTTTGCTAATGGTTGTAAACCTTTATTTGCTGCATTTTCTGCAGACGTTAGGACTAAGGCTGAAGCACCATCTGAAATTGAGCTGGCATTGGCTGCGGTAATCGTGCCATCTTTGGCAAAAGCTGGACGAAGAGTTGGAATTTTTTCAATATTGGCATTAAATGGTTGTTCGTCTTTATCGACAACCACATCACCTTTACGTGTTGAAACATGTACAGGCACAATTTCATCGGCAAAATAGCCTTCATTTACGGCAGTTTGCGCACGTTTAAGAGAGCGAATCGCAAAATCATCCATTTGTTCACGGGTATAGCCTTTGCTATTGGCCATATCTTGTGCGAATGAGCCCATTAAACGCCCTGTTTCTGCATCTTCTAAGCCATCTAAGAACATGTGATCTTTCACATCACCGTGTCCCATGCGGTAACCCGCACGTGCTTTGGTCAGTACATAAGGTGCATTACTCATTGACTCCATACCACCAGCGACAATGATTGAGGCAGAACCTGCTTTGATTGCATCGGCTGCTTGCATGACAGCTTTCATACCAGAACCACAGAGTTTGTTGATGGTGACCGCACCTGTAGAATCTGGTAAGCCTGCTTGACGCATCGCCTGACGAGCAGGGCCTTGCTTTAAGCCAGCAGGCAAAACACAGCCCATAATGACTTCTTCGATATCTGTGGGTTGCAGACCTGCGCGTTGAATTGCGGCTTGAATACTTGCTGCACCCAGCTCAGGTGCAGTCAGTGTGGCTAAACTGCCCTGAAAACCACCCATGGCAGTACGAGCGCCATTCACAATCACGATATCAGTCATTTATATTCTCCAAATTGTTCTGTGCATTGTTATGCTGATGTATGGGTATGCGATACCTTGCCTCAGCAGTATAGGCAAAAAATCATGAGAATAAAGTGACAGCGAGTACCGAACTTTAGACTACTAAGTTAACATTCTGAAGTAAATTCTGTTCGAGTGATGCCCATTTTATTCAGTACCAAACGGTGATTCGATACCGTGGATGAACAATAGAAAAAGCTGCCATTTGAACCGATTGGGAGTCCTTGTTGTGCATTAAAAGTCACACTAGGGATGTTTAAGGTGCCACGCCAATCTAAATTTCCATATTTGAGTGCAGTTTTTTCTGTATAAATAATGTATTCATTTTCATCAATTTGGCGGTTTCGATTGCGATCCATAAAGATCAAAAATCCAGTATTCCAGTTTTGCTTGCTACATTGAACAAAGTTTTGCGTAGGACAAATCACCACATTGCTGTGGTGGGTGAGGGCATGGGAGCGTGCTATTTTTAGGCTAGACAGCAATGAGTACTGAATTCGTTTGAGTTCTTGTTGTGCCATCAGCTGATGAAAATAGGGCAGGGCAACCATGATTAAAATCGCACTAATCGCTAACGTGACGATCAATTCAAACAGCGTGAAGCCATTTTTGCTTATATTCGACATAAGTCTATACCTGTTATTGTTATGTTTTTTTATGATTAATTTGAGTAATTCGTTGTTTTATAGCGTTTTATCTGCTGTATAATAAATATTAAACAACTTTCGAGAAAGCTGTTAAAATAAAGCGCAGGAAAGATAAGCTATTCACAATAAAAAATTGAGTAGAAAGTTACCGAATTACAACGGAAATTGTAAGTAATTTTGTCAATAATTTACTTGATTAAATTAATCAAGCACTTGGAAAAATAATAAAGTGTTTGTATGATGCCATGTGAATAGCTTAAGAATAATACTGGGGTAATAAAAAGCCTATCTCAGGATGGCCTAATTACGGGCTTGAGCTTGAACAACAATTGTTATCTCTGGAGGATAAATCCATGAAAATGAGTCGTATTGCATTAGCAATGCTCGTAGCTGCTCCTTTAGCTGCTGCAAACGCGGGCGTAACTGTTACTCCATTAATGCTGGGTTATACTTGGCAAGACACTAAACACAATAATGGTCAATCACAGTTGTTATCTTCAAAACTTGGTCAAGGCGAAATGAAAGACGACTTGTTCGTTGGTGCTGCGATTGGTGTTGAATTAACTCCATGGTTAGGTTTCGAAGCTGAATATAACCAAGTGAAAGGCGACGTAAGCCAAATGAATGGTTCACATGGTTTTGGTCAAGCGAATAGCTTAGTTGAGCCAGGTGCAGAGTACAAATCAACTCAAATCAACGGTAACTTCTATGTTACTTCTGACTTGATTACTCAAAACTATGACAGCAAAATCAAGCCATACGTACTGGGTGGTGCTGGTCATTACAAAACTAAATTCTCTGGTGTTGACCGTAGCAACGTAAATGGTGCGAATAATCGTGACCGTGGTAACACTGAAGAAGGTACACTGGCAAATGCGGGTGTAGGTGCATTCTGGCGCTTAAACGATGCTCTGTCTCTACGTACTGAAGCACGTGGTACTTACCACTTCGACGAACAGTTCTGGAACTATACAGCACTTGCTGGTCTTAACGTCGTTCTTGGCGGTCACTTGAAACCAGCTGCTCCTGTTGTAGAAGTTGCTCCAGTTGAGCCTGTAGCTCCTGTAGCTCCAGCTCCACAAGAGTTGACTGAAGACTTGAACATGGAACTTCGTGTGTTCTTTGATACGAACAAATCAAACATCAAAGATCAGTACAAGCCAGAAATCGCTAAAGTTGCTGAGAAGTTAGTTGAATATCCAAACGCTACTGCTCGCATCGAAGGTCACACTGACAACACTGGTCCACGTGCATTGAACGAACGTTTATCTTTAGCTCGTGCGAACTCTGTTAAATCTTCACTTGTAAATGAATACAATGTAGATCCAGCTCGTTTGTCTACTCAAGGTTTCGCTTGGGATCAACCGATTGCTGACAACAACACTAAAGAAGGTCGTGCTATGAACCGTCGTGTATTCGCGACGATCACTGGCAGCCGTACAGTGACTGTTGAACAACAAGCTCAATAATTTGAGTTAAGTTGAAAAAACGACTCTTCGGAGTCGTTTTTTTATGCTTCTCTTTTATGAGGTGACTGGATTAGAAAGTGCCTGAAATGATTTACATTCAATACGTTTAAAAAATATTGTAAAAGTATGATTTTTAGAATAATGAGTAAATAAGGTAGAGGCTGACGGTGCTTAATATTTCGGTTTGTTGACTCGTAAACTAAGCCGAATTTTTATATCAAGTTTATCGTCAATTCATTTAAAAACTCCAAAGCGGTGCCCCAGATCAAATTTTGAAACAAGATACATGGACTGGTTGTCCATCAGCCAATCAAGTCGTTGTTTAGCGACTATAAAATCAACATTGAGCAGTTTGTGGCGTGATCTCTCGCCGTAATATTGATTACAAAAATATTTTAAAAATAGAATTTGTCTTAAATTTACGCCATAAAAAAACAGCCAAATGTTGGCTGTTTTTTTGAACCTTAGCTTCTTAAATGTAGTGAAACTGAAGAAGAACTTTTTTAGTCATGATCAGGGTGTAGTGGTTTCACATCCATATCCTGATATGCAATCAGTTTGGTTCTGTGTTTCCATTTATAGCCTAACCAAATGACCAAGAACAAAAGAATACCAATATAAGTCGATAAAACAGCGAGCCATTCACCTTCAAGCACTGCTTGGTAGTTTTGCCCTAATACAACAATCGCACATAAAATAAAGGCAAACCATGGCGCAAAAGGAAAGAATTTGGCGCGGTAATCTAAATCTTCAAGTTTGTAGCCTTGTGCCAAATAGCCTTTACGGAAGCGGTAATGCGATACAGCAATTCCGAGCCAAACGATAAAGCCACACATGCCTGACATATTCAGAAGCCAGTTAAATACTTGTTTTTCACCAATAAATGTTGTTAAAAAACATAGTGCAGCGATTGCTGTTGTGGCATACAGTGCATTCATTGGGACGCCACGAGCATCCAAGCGGGCAAAAGCTTTTGGTGCACTGCCTTTACGTGCCATATCAAATAGCATACGGGTCGATGAATACATACCCGAGTTACCAGCAGAAAGAATCGCAGTTAAAATTACTGCATTCATGACACTTGCGGCAAAGGCAAAGCCTGCCTGTTCATACAGTAAAGTAAACGGAGAGAGTGCAATGTTATCGGTAGCGGCTGCTTGAAGTAAACGTGGGTCATCATAGGCGATTAAGGTACCAATAATGAAAATACACACGATATAAAACAACAAAATACGCCAGAAGATTTGTTTAATTGCAATCGGAATTGTTTTCTTCGGATTTTTAGATTCACCCGCAGCAACCCCCACCATTTCTGTACCCTGAAATGAGAATCCTGCAATCATTGCTACCCCAATTAAGGCGGATAATCCACCTACAAATGGAGCTTCGCCTTTGCTCCAATTGGCAAAAGTAGCAACATCTGGAGTCAGCATGATTTTGATAATCATGAATAGACCAATAATGATGAACACTACAATTGCAAGGACTTTGACCAGTGAGAAGAAAAACTCAGATTCCCCAAAACCTTTGACGGTTAATGCGTTAATTGCGAAAACCACCGCTAAAAATAATGCACTCCAGTAAAAGCCAGGAATATCAGGAAACCAAAATTTCATGATGAATTGCACCGCTACTAATTCAAATGCAACCGTAATGGCCCAGTTGTACCAATAGTTCCAGCCTAGCGCAAAACCGAAACCACCTTCGACATATTTACTGCCATAGGTAAAGAAAGCCCCAGAGGTTGGATTGTGGGTGGCAAGTTCCCCTAAACTGGTCATCAAGAAATAAATCATCACACCAATGAGGGCATACGCAAGCAAGGCGCCACCAGGACCTGCATTGGCAATGGTCGCACCTGAAGCAAGGAATAAACCTGTACCAATTGAGCCACCAATGGCGATCATGTTTAAATGACGCGCACCGAGCTTACGCTGCAGTTTTCTACTGTTGTGTGAGTCGCTCATCCTACTTCCTTTGTATTTTTCTGCGTGCTGGCAAACAGCACTTTAAAGCCTTGTTGATCTGCCTTGATTGTGCATTGACCGAAACTTTGTTCAATTAAGAGTGGATAATTCAAAAAGCGATTGGCCACAATCCAAAGTTCACCACCCGATTTCAGGTGACGACGTGAGGTTTTACACAGATTTTCACTGGCATCGTAATGTGTGTGAATGCCTTGGTGGAACGGGGGGTTACTCACGATGGCATGCAAAAATAGCGGTGCATCCTCAATGCCTGTCACGGCTTTAATTTCAAGCTGTTGTGGATTGAGCTGATTTTTTTCAAACGTCATTTGCGTTGACGCTAAAGCAAAGGCATCGACATCTAAAGCAAAAATACGATTTTCAGGGTTAAGTTTGGCTAAGTAAGCACTGATCACACCCGCGCCACAGCCAAAATCTGCAATTTTTCCAGCAGTAACCTGATTCAAATAAGGCAATAATACAGCCGTGCCAACATCCAAGTGTTTTTGGCTAAATACACCCGGCAAGGCACAAATCTGTAAATCGCCTTTAGGTGTAGCAACTGTATAGTTTTGCGCCCAATCTGCTAAGGCTTTAGTTTGAACCTTGCAGTCTAAAATCAGCTGCCATAGTTGGCAGTGGCGGGCGCTATCTAGTTTGAGTGTTTTGCCATAAGGTTGTAATTGCTTTGCAGCCCGTTCAATTCCTGCTTTCTTTTCACCGACTAAAAATACGCTGCTGCCTTGTGGGAGTTGTGCGGCAATGGTGTGAATCAGGTAATTGAGCAGTTCCTTGGATTTCGGCACAAAAATAACAGCCTGATCAAATTCACCTGCAGGCGATTCTGCACCAAAATGCACTTGCGCCTGTTGATTTTGAAAGTATTGATAGTCGTTAAAATTCCATGTCCAAACAGAAGCTTGGATTGAGTCACCCAATTCTGCGAGGAGTTGATCGGTCGGGGCATTGATCAGTAGAACGCGACCAGACAAATAGTCATATTGTCTGAGTAAAACTTCGCTTTGGGGGTTCATGGTTCTCTCTCCAATAGAAAAACACTGCCCAAGTTCAGCTCAGACAGTGTTTTTTGGACATGCAATTACTTTTTAGTTTCAGGAAGCACAATATTTAAAATGAGTGCTGCAATACCGCCTGTTGCAACGCCTGAACTGAAAATATTACGGAATAATTCAGGTAAGTGTTCCAGAATTTGTGGCACTTGTGCAACACCTAAGCCTAAGCCCAATGAAATTGCAATAATCAGTAAGGCACGACGATCTAAAGCGACACCTGAAAGAATATTGATTCCCGAAGCGGCAACGGCACCAAACATCACCATCACAGCACCACCTAGTACGGCTTGAGGCACAGCCTGAATCACACCCGCGACTGTAGGAAGTAAACCTAAAATGATGAGCAGGGCAGCAATCCAGATACCGACATAACGGCTAGCAACACCTGTAAGTTGAATCACGCCATTGTTTTGGGCAAATACCGAACTTGGGAATGTGTTGAAAATCCCTGCCAAGAATGAGTTAGCGCCATTTACCAATACACCGCCTTTAATGCGTTGCATCCATTGTGGGCCATCGACAGGTTGATTGGAGAGTTTAGAGGTCGCGGTAATATCACCAATGGCTTCTAATGACGTCACCAAATAAATAAATGCCAATGGAATGAATAAGCTCCAAGAGAAATCCAGTCCAAAATGCATCGGAGTCGGCACTTGTACCAGAGGGGCATCTTTCAGACCTGAAAAGTCGAGATGACCCATCATGCCTGCCATTGCATAACCAATCACCAAGGCAATTAAAATGGCAGAGCTTTTAATCCACGTGATATTGATGCGGTTCAAAATAATAATAATTGCCAAGACGGTACACGACATAATCAGGTTGTCGGTATTGGCAAAGGTATTATTGCTCATGGCTTGGTAGCCACCGCCCATACTGATTAAACCTTCTTTAATTAAGGTCAAACCAATGAGAAGTACCACAATACCAGTGACCAATGGGGTAATCAGCTTTTTGACCCACGGTAAAATTTGCGATACGCCCATTTCAATAAACGAACCTGCAATGACCACGCCAAAAATTGCCGCCATGACCGATTCAACAGGTGTGCCTGCGGCGACCATAGCAGAGCCAATACCAATGATTGGGCCAATAAAGTTAAAACTGGTGCCTTGCACAATGAGCAAACCTGCACCAAAAGGGCCGACTTTTTTACATTGTAAAAAGGTTGCAATGCCTGAAATGACCAAAGACATTGACAAGATCATGTTGGTATCTTGTTTGGAAACACCTAAAGCCAAGCAAATTAAGAGACCTGGTGTGACAATTGGAACAATAATTGCCAGTAAATGCTGAAAAGCTGCTAAAAAAGCGATGAATGGTTTTGGACGGTCATTCAGACCATAGACCAAATCGAGCTGGTCTTTTGGGTGGGGAGAGTGGTTTAAATCAGACATGAGTCATAAAAAATTGCAAAAGTGGCGCTATTCTAATCGAGTTACACAGCTTTACAAAACCCAAAGCACGCCACTCATCAAAAAAAATTGTGTGTGTCAATAAAGTGTCACTATAAAACTTTAGTATTTTTCTGTATAATTTGCCCTCAAATTTATAGCGTATTGAATTTAAATGTCTGATATTAAAACTCTCCGCAACATCGCAATTATTGCGCACGTTGACCACGGAAAAACAACTCTTGTGGATAAACTTTTACAACAATCGGGCGCACTCGGTGAACGAGCGGGCGAGATTGAGCGTGTCATGGATTCAGGCGCTATTGAAAGTGAACGTGGTATTACCATTCTTGCAAAAAACACTGCAATCAAATGGTTAGACAAACGTACTGATACTGAATACCGCATTAACATTGTGGACACCCCGGGACACGCCGACTTCGGTGGCGAAGTTGAACGTGTAATGTCGATGGTGGATTGCGTACTTCTTTTGGTTGACTCACAAGAAGGTCCAATGCCACAAACACGTTTCGTAACGCAAAAAGCGTTCTCACGCGGTTTGAAGCCAATCGTGATCATCAACAAAGTAGACAAGCCAAACGCGCGTCCAGACTGGGTTATTGATCAAGTATTTGACTTGTTTGATAACTTGGGTGCAACCGATGACCAATTAGACTTCCCAATCGTATATGCATCAGGCTTACGTGGTGTTGCTGGTCCTGCGCCAGACGAATTAGCGGAAGATATGACACCGTTGTTCCAAACAATTGTAGATATCGTTGAGCCACCAGCAGTTGATGTTGATGGTCCATTCCAAATGCAAGTCTCTTCACTTGACTATAATAGTTTCGTGGGTGTGATTGGTGTGGGTCGTATTCAACGTGGTTCTGTGAAATTGAATACACCTGTAACCGTGATTGACCAAGAAGGCAAAACACGTAACGGTCGTATCTTAAAAATCATGGGTTACCACGGTTTAGAGCGTATCGACATCGAATCTGCATCTGCAGGTGACATCGTTTGTGTAACAGGCATGGACGAATTACATATTTCTGACACGATTTGTGATCCGAAAAATGTAGAAGCTTTACCGCCGCTTTCTGTAGACGAACCAACGGTATCGATGACATTCCAAGTCAACAACTCACCGTTTGCAGGTAAAGAAGGTAAATTCGTGACTTCACGTAACATCCGTGAACGTCTTGACCGTGAATTGATTCATAACGTTGCACTTCGTGTAGAAGATACTGACAGTCCAGACCGTTTCAAAGTATCTGGTCGTGGTGAGCTTCACCTTTCTGTATTGATTGAAAACATGCGCCGTGAAGGCTTCGAAATGGGTGTATCTCGTCCGCAAGTCATCTTGAAAGAGATTGATGGCGAAATGCAAGAACCATACGAAAACGTGACTTTTGACGTAGAAGAACAGCACCAAGGCGCTGTGATGGAACAAATGGGTAACCGTAAAGGTGAGATGACCAATATGGAAGTAGACGGTAAAGGTCGTATCCGTATTGAAGCCACTGTGCCTTCACGTGGTTTAATTGGTTTCCGTTCTGAATTCATGACCATGACTTCTGGTACGGGTATCATGACGTCAAGCTTCTCACACTATGGCCCAATGAAAGCAGGTCAAGTTGCGAAACGTCAAAACGGTGTGTTGATTTCTATGGTTCAAGGTACTTGCCTTGGCTATGCATTGTTCACATTGCAGGACCGTGGTCGTCTATTTGCTAAACCTCAGTTAGAAGTTTACGAAGGTATGATCGTAGGGATTAACTCTCGTTCAGACGACATGACAGTTAACCCAACTAAAGCGAAACAGTTAACTAACGTACGTGCTTCTGGTACTGATGATGCGTTGACATTGGTACCTGCAATTGAATTCACGCTTGAACAAGCGCTTGAATTTATTGAAGATGATGAATTAGTTGAAGTAACACCTAAGTCAATCCGTATCCGTAAACGCTGGTTGACTGAAAACGAACGTAAACGTAACCGTTCTGGTAAATAAGTTTTAAAAATGATGTTGTCCTCATGCGGGGCAGCAAAATTTAAAAATGCCATCAATTTATTGATGGCATTTTTTGTTTAAAATTAGCAAACCAATATATAAAATCAGATGATTTCCGAGTAAATTACGTGGAAATGAAGCTATAAAATTAATGTATACTTCGTCACATAAATTAAAGTCAAAAAAACTGGAGATTTAAATGAGTATTATTCAAGAGTTCCGCGAATTTGCGGTAAAAGGTAACATGATCGACTTGGCTGTCGGTGTGATTATTGGTGGGGCATTTGGTAAAATTGTTGACTCATTAGTGAAAGATATCATCATGCCATTGATTACTGTGATCACTGGCGGTGGTGTGGATTTCACACAAAAGTTCTTTGTTTTGGGCGATAACCCAAACAATTTACAGTCTTTAGATGAGTTAACCAAAGCAGGTGTAAATGTCCTGACCTATGGTAACTTCCTTACGATTTTAATTAACTTCATTATTTTGGCATGGGTGGTGTTCTTAATGGTGAAAATGATTAATCGTATGCGCCGTAAACAAGAAGAAGCAGCGCCAGAACCAGCAGCAACGCCAGAAGATATCGCGTTGCTACGTGAAATTCGTGATGAATTGAAAAAACGTCAATAATTTTTAATACGCAATCAAAACAAACGGCGCTTTATGCGCCGTTTGTTTGCACCCTATTCTCTAGGATGGAGAGGCGCTGAAGGCATAAAAATTACATCCGAAACTTTACTTCTACCAAATGAAAACCAAACTGACTTTTTACAGGGCCGTGTAGTACGCGTTCTGCTGCGGTAAACACTAATTTATCAATGACGGGTACCAATTGTCCTTTTTTGACCTCACCCAATTCCCCACCTTTTTTTCCTGAAGAGCAGGTCGAAAATTGTTTGGCAATTTTGGCAAAATCAGCACCTGATTGAATCCGCTTTTTCAGTTGTTCACAGGTTTCTTTATCTTTCACTAAAATATGACGCACAATAGCGGTTCTCATACTTTTTTACCTCGTTTGCTTGTTGCAGCTTTAGTCGAAGTGAGTACTTTTTTCAAAGGCTGACATTCAGGACAAAATACCGAGGCACGTTGGCCCAGTTTTAAATTTTCTAGTGTGGTTTCACAGTTCACACACATTTCACCTGCACGTCCATACGCCAACAAGGTTTGTTGGAAATAGCCATTTTCGCCCATCGCATTGCTGTAATCACGTAAGGTCGAACCGCCTAAATCAATCGCTTGTTTTAAAATGCGTTTGATTTCGAGCACTAGTTTTTCAATCTGTTTCAAACTGAGTGATGATGCAGGTTGTGCAGGGTGAATACCTAAATTAAACAGACTTTCCGTGGCATAAATATTGCCCACACCCACCACGACATGGTTATCCATAATTGCAACTTTGATGCCAACATTTTTGTTTTTGAGCTTCTGTGCAAGATAGTCGGGGTTAAAGGCATCACTCAACGGCTCAGGGCCAAGTGGATCTATCAGTTTGCGTTGAGAGCTTTCATTTAGCCATAAAATACAGCCAAAGCGACGTGGGTCGTGGTAGCGCAATTGTATATCTTCAAACTGAATAATCAAATGGTCGTGTTTGCGTAAATCTTCCTGCGCATCGCAAAGACGAAAACTGCCCGACATGCCTAAATGCCACAACATGCTGTCCTGTTCAAATTGCGCCAGAATGTATTTGGATCTGCGGGTCAATTGCAGTAATTTTTGTCCTGTGAGTTTATGTAGGTTTTCTGGAATGGGCCAGCGTAAATTGGCTTGACGTACTTCTACATTCAGGACTTTTTGATCAAGTAGCGGCAATAGACTAGTTTTGGTAGTTTCAACTTCTGGTAATTCTGGCATGGTACAAATTCAATCCGCTTTTAGAAATTAAGCAGGCAAGGACATACAGTAATGCGCTTAATATTGGGCATTATCCATAGAATACAAGCCATAGTGTGCTGTCGCAAAATTATTCTGTGTAAAACAAAAGCAGGCTTTGCAAAAACCATACAACACGTTATAAATAAATCATTTTTAAACATCTATTATAGAAAAACCATCTAAAACAGATGGCAGATTCTGAGTGATTACTTCTTTTTTATTTAATGATTCGCTTTTGGTGAATCGCACTGTATGAGGGCTTGCAGCGTGACATTACTTTTTCAGCCGATTCAATTTGGATCACTGCAACTTGCCAACAAAATTGTTATCGCCCCGATGTGTCAATATTCTGCCAATGAACAAGGTGAATTGAGCTATTGGCATGAGCAGCAATGGGCCAATTATGCCTTGTCGGGCGCAGGGATGTGTATTGTAGAAGCCACGGCAGTGCAGGCAGCAGGACGTATTAGTTATGCAGATTTAGGCTTATGGAATGACATGCAGCGTGCGCAGATGAAAGCACTATTGCATAAAGTCAAAAGTATATCGCCTATGCCATTTGCTGTGCAGTTGGCACATGCGGGTCGTAAAGCTTCAACCGATAAACCGTGGCAGGGCATAGGACAGTTTGCACCGAATGAAGAACATGGTTGGCAGACGGTATCGGCCAGTGAGTTGCCATTTCAATCGCACGAACATCCACCGCATGCTTTAACGCAAGATGAAATTCAACAGGTCATTGCAGACTTTGCCAGCGCCGCAGTACGAGCGGTGGATGCAGGTTTTGACTTAATCGAAATTCATGCCGCACATGGCTATTTATTGCATCAATTTATGTCGCCATTGTCTAATCACCGCCAAGATGAATATGGCGGCAGTTTGGAAAATCGGATTCGCCTTACATTGGAAGTATTTCAAGCGATTCAAAATGCTGTTCCACAAGGCTATCCAATTGGGGTGCGAATTTCTGCAACAGACTGGATGGATGATGCAGAGGGTTGGAATGTGGAATCTTCAGTAGGTTTGGCAAAAGCACTGGAGCATTTAGGTGCGGCTTATATTCACGTGTCGAGCGGTGGTTTGCATGTCGATCAAAAAATTGATTTACATGCGGGTTATCAAACACCATTTGCACATGCCATTAAGCAAGCTGTAAAAATTCCTGTAATTGCGGTGGGTTTGATTACCGAAGCGATGCAGGCAGAAGGTATTTTGCAATATGAACAGGCCGATGCAATTGCGATAGCACGTGCCATTTTATATGACCCACGTTGGCCATGGCATGCTGCGGCAGAATTGGGCGAAAAAATTGAAATTGCCCCGCAATATTTACGATGTCAGCCGCATGGGTTCCGTACTTTATTTGCGCCGTTTAAATCAACAGATACGGAAGTGGAATCCTAATATTTTATCTGCTTAAAATAAGTGAAACTTAAACTATTTTGCCGTGCTTTATTGGAGGATTCGGTGTAAGGTAAATCAGTAAAACCATGCAGAAATATGGGCAACACTGAAAAAGGATGTCAGGGTGTTACTGAGTATTTTATTTCCCATTTGCGCCGTCGTGCTTTTGGGATATTTCACCGTAAAAAGCCAGTTTATAGAATCTAATGCAATTCAGTTTCTAGGTCAATTTGTCATGAAAGTGGCGTTGCCTGCATTTCTATTGCAGGCATTGGCCAGTAAAAGTTTGTCAGAAATCTGGCATCCCGCTTATTTTTTAGGTTACGGTGGCGGTTCTATTCTGCTGTTTATCTTTGCCTTTTTACTGTATCGGCATTATTTTAATTCAAACTTAACCCATGCCAGTGTCTTGGCAATGGGTGCATCAATGTCAAATACAGGGTTTATTGGCACTGCTATTTTGACTTTGTTGATTGGCAGTCAATCGGCAATTTATTTGTCTTTAACTTTAATTGTCGAAAATTTAATTATTGTGGCATTGATGCTGATTTTGGCAGAACGAGGGCTACAATCTTCAGCGAAATCAGGTTGGCAGGTGTATGCCGAAACTGTGCAGCGCTTACTGAAAAATCCAGTAATTTTATCTATTTTATTGGGTATGCTGTGCGTATTGTTGAATTTCAAACTGCCGCAAGCTATTGCACAAGTGCTGGAAATGTTGGGCAAAACTGCTTCACCTTTGGCTTTATTTGTGATTGGTGGAAGTTTGGTCGGCATGCAAATCAAGTCGGTGAATTTGCAAAGTATTGTTTTGGTTGCATTCAAAGTATTGCTGATGCCACTCACGATTTTTGGAATTTTATGGGCATTAGATGTGAACCGAGAAATGCTATTTGTCGGGACTTTGCTTGCGGCTTTACCAATGCCAATTGCCTTTGGTATTTTCGGGCAGCACTATGGTTTACATGAAAAAGCCTTAGCCCCCTTGGTGTTGAGTACAGTTTTTGGTTTTGTGATGGTGGCGATTTTATTGACACAATCGGGTAAGTATTTATAGCAACGGTATCGAAGTGCTCAAATCATAAAAAAAAGTCTGTACCATGCTGATACAGACTTTTTTTAAAATTTCTCTGATTAATAGCCTTTATAAAGAAACTATCTTAACTTTTCTTAGCGGTTGCCTTGTTGGAAGCTTTGGCTTGATCTGCCATCATTTTTTCAACCACAGCCAATGATTCTTTGGCTTGCGCTACATTTTCCTGTGCCAGTGAGGCAAAAATCTTTTTCGCTTCAGGCAAGTTTTGCGGCACGATATTGCCATTCACAAACATATTGCCCACTGCCATGAGTGCAGGAATATAACCCTTTTGCGCCAAGTTTTGAATGCTTTGCAGCCCTTGCTTAATTGGTGCTTCATCTTTGTTTTTAAAGCCTGTGCTAATTTCGTACAAGGCTTTTGCATGTATGGCTTGATAATGATCTTTGGCAATTAAAGGTTGTAATAGTTTTAAACCTTTTTGGTCAGATGCTGCCGTATTTTCCGAGAAATATAAAACGGCTAAATCGACTGTGGCATCATTAAAACCCTGATTGGATGCCGTCTGTAAATATTGTTTGGCTTTAGCAGCATCCTGTTTTAAACCCAGTGCGCCAGTAAGATAGTTTTTGCCTAAAACATAACTCGCAACAGGGTAGCCTTTTTGGGCAGATTGCTCATACAACTGAATGGCTTTCTTTTCATTTTTTGCTGTGCCTTGTCCAGTTTGTGTCAAATAGCCTAAGTTATACATGGCTTGCGCATTGCCTGTTTTGGCAAGCTTTTCTAATTCCTGATAGGCATCTTTAACCTTGTTGGCTTGCATTAATTGTTCAATTTTGGCAAAAGCAGGATCGGTTGGAATGTTACTATTTGCCATACTGATGCTGCTAGATAGGGCGATTGCACCCGCAATGAGTAGTTTTTTCATCATTTGAGTTGTACCTTGTTCTCTTTTACACATCATTCCGTTGATGTGCGTTTTGTTTTTACAGTGGTGCATTCATCATAAGTTGAAAAGTGTGAATGTAAATATAAAAAATGTGTACGAATGCTTTTTTTTTCATTGTCATTTGAAGGGAATCTTGCGACTCCCTTAACCTGAGCGGGTGGAATCTATTTTATTGCGGACGTGCAACATCGCCATTCAAATGTTCAGGCAAAGCCAATACTTGTACAGCTAACTCTTCCAAAGCACTTGGTTTGGCAACCACCAACGCTTTAAAACCTTCTGCAGTCGCTATGCTATTCACCACTTCCACATCATTATTCAGTTTGGCGGCAGGTGCAGGTGCTTCGCCTGAACCCTGAATTAAATGCAACCAATGTTTTGGTTTGGCTTTAAACCATAAACGTGCCACGACTTCCTGACCCAAATAACAGCCTTTGTCATAATGCACGCCATCTCGTTGATGCAAACGCAATTCCTGCGGTTGAAACACTTCTGCTGTTGAGGCTTGAATCCATGCCTGACCTGTTTCAATCGCTTGTAGTTGCCATGCGTTTAAATCAGTCACTTCAGCTGAAAATTCAGTTTGATTGCCCTGAATGGTTGGGTAAACCGTACCGATGGTTTCAAGCTGCATTTTTGAAAATGCACCAAACTTTTTAATGTGTTTGGCTAAATCTTCGGCTTGGTCGGCTGTGCTGATGATTTCAAAACATTCGGACGAGATTTTTTTAAGCCAGAAGCCAAACTGAACGCGTCCTTTTAAACTGCAAATTGCGGTATAACAGGTTGTATTTTCAGCTAATGTTTCGACATTGACTGTTACCTGACCTTGCAGGAATTTTTGTGCATCGACACCGTTTAAACTTAAAGCACTGAAAGCTAAATCGCGCATGAATAACCTTTCACATTGAAATCTAAGACTAAAGAATGAGGTCAATTTTGCGCTATTTTTCAAAAAAAAGCATTTTTAGGGCAAGAATTTTACTCAAAATGTAATTAAATGTTTCAAAAACCCCTGTTTTTATATTTAAGTGTATGAAATATATAGGATTTGGGAAATGGGTTTTTGGCAGCGTACAATGCTTTCGACGGGTGGAAACAATCATCCCATAAGATGTTGAGAACAATAGAGTAAGGGCGAATACCAGATGAATAACAACTACCGCAAACCACTGCAAGGCACTCAGCTCGATTTTTATGACGTGCGACAAGCCGTTGAAGATATCCAGCCAGGCGCTTATGCCAAACTTCCTTATACCTCAAAAGTACTTGCAGAACAGTTAGTGCGCCGTTGTGATCCTGCAATTTTAGAACAATCTTTAAAACAATTGATTGAGCGTAAACAAGAGCATGATTTTCCGTGGTATCCAGCGCGTGTGGTATGTCACGACATCTTGGGGCAAACTGCGCTCGTTGACTTAGCAGGTTTACGTGATGCAATTGCCGATCAAGGTGGCGATCCTTCTAAAGTGAATCCTGTCGTACCTACCCAGTTAATTGTCGATCACTCTTTAGCTGTGGAATATGGCGGTTTTGACCCAGATGCTTTCCGTAAAAACCGTGAAGTGGAAGATCGTCGTAATGAAGACCGTTTCCACTTTATTGAATGGACGAAAACTGCATTTGAAAATGTTGATGTGATTCCTGCAGGCAACGGCATCATGCACCAGATTAATCTGGAAAAAATGTCACCAGTCATTCAAAACCGTGAAGGCATTGCATTCCCAGATACTTGTGTGGGTACAGACTCACACACACCACATACCGATGCTTTGGGTGTCATTTCTGTAGGTGTAGGCGGTCTTGAAGCTGAAAACGTGATGTTGGGTCGTGCTTCTTGGATGCGTCTGCCAGACATTATTGGTGTGGAGTTGGTCGGTCAGCGTCAGGCTGGTATTACGGCAACGGACATCGTATTGGCTTTAACCGAGTTTTTGCGTAAAGAACGTGTGGTCGGTGCATATTTAGAATTCTTTGGTGAAGGTGCAGATAGCATGTCGGTGGGGGATCGTGCCACGATTTCCAACATGACACCTGAATATGGTGCAACTGCCGCTATGTTCTACATCGATCAAAACACCATCGACTATTTAACCTTAACAGGTCGTGAAGCAGATCAGGTCAAACTGGTTGAAACTTATGCTAAAGAAATTGGTCTTTGGGCATCTGAAATGACACAGGCAGAGTATCCACGTGTATTACGTTTTGACCTTTCAACAGTAACTCGTAACATTGCAGGCCCATCGAATCCGCATGCGCGTGTTTCAACTGCAGACTTAAAAGAAAAAGGCATTGCAGGTGTGGTTGAAAACCGTACTGATGGTTTAATGCCAGATGGTGCCATCATCATTGCTGCGATTACCTCTTGTACTAATACCTCAAACCCGCGTAATACTGTAGCAGCAGGTTTGTTGGCACGTAAAGCCAATGAGTTAGGTTTAGTGCGTAAGCCTTGGGTGAAATCATCATTTGCACCAGGTTCTAAAGCGGCTGCATTGTATTTGGAAGAAGCAGGCGTACTGAAAGACTTAGAAAAACTTGGTTTTGGTATTGTCGCTTATGCATGTACTACTTGTAACGGTATGTCTGGTGCATTAGACCCAGCGATTCAACAAGAAATTATTGACCGTGACTTGTATGCGACTGCGGTGCTGTCGGGTAACCGTAACTTTGATGGTCGTATCCATCCGTATGCGAAACAAGCATTTTTGGCATCGCCACCGTTGGTTGTGGCTTATGCGATTGCAGGAACGATTCGTTTTGACATCGAAAAAGATGCTTTGGGCACAGATCAAAATGGTAACCCGATTTATCTGAAAGATATTTGGCCATCTGATGCTGAAATTGATGCTTTGGTGAAAGAATCGGTTAAACCTGAACAATTCCGCCAAGTGTACATTCCAATGTTCGATTTGGGAGAGTCGGAAAAATCTGAAAGTCCACTCTACGACTGGCGTCCACAAAGTACTTATATCCGCCGTCCACCATATTGGGAAGGTGCATTGGCTGCGCCACGTACTTTAGCCAATATGCGTCCGTTGGCAATTTTGGGCGATAACATCACCACAGACCATTTATCTCCATCGAATGCGATTATTTTAGACTCGGCAGCAGGGGAATATTTGGCAAAAATGGGCTTGCCAGAAGAAGATTTCAACTCTTATGCAACGCATCGCGGTGATCATTTGACTGCACAGCGTGCAACTTTGGCGAATCCGAAATTGTTTAATGAAATGGTGGTACGTTCAGACGGCACAATTAAGCAAGGTTCTAAAGCGCGTGTTGAGCCTGAAGGCGAAGTAATGCGTATGTGGGAAGCGATTGAAACTTATATGAACCGTAAGCAGCCGTTAATTATTATTGCGGGTGCAGATTATGGTCAGGGTTCAAGCCGTGACTGGGCTGCAAAAGGCGTGCGTCTTGCGGGTGTGGAAGCGATTGTGGCTGAAGGTTTTGAGCGTATTCACCGTACCAACTTGGTGGGTATGGGCGTATTGCCACTTGAGTTTAAAGTGGGTGTTAACCGTAAAACTTTAGGTTTGGATGGTACGGAACTTTATAGCGTGATTGGTAATATTGCGCCAGGTTCAACTTTGACTTTGGTGATTGAGCGTTCAACGGATGATGGTAAAAACCAAACGATTGAAGTGCCAGTAACTTGTCGTTTAGATACCGAAGAAGAAGTATCTGTGTATGAAGCGGGCGGTGTATTGCAACGCTTTGCGCAGGACTTCTTGGAAGGGAATGTGGCTTGATGATGTTTTAAGAATCTTCTTTAATTTTTATTCTTTAAAGAAGTGTTAGAGAATGATTATTGTTGAGAAAAGACCTCATGATTAAGTGAGGTCTTTTTTTCTGGAAGATGAATATATTGTGAATTAAACAGCAAATTCTTTGTAAACCTAACTTAATTTTCTAAAAAGTATCATTCATTCAAAAAATCAGCAGTTATCAAAAACAATAAAATTTAAAAATGGAAGTTTCGTTGGTTGAAAAACATTCAATAAATACCTATCATAAGGTATGTATTAAAAACGATGGAGTAGCCCAATGACTACCGCAAAAGTTTTTATGACAGGACGAAGTCAAGCCATTCGATTGCCTAAAGAATTTCGCTTTGAAGGCAAAGAAGTTGAAATCTTTCGTCGTGGTGATGAAGTGATTCTTCGTGAAAAACCAGTCACGGTAGATCGGTTATTTAAAGCGTTATCCCAAATGCCAAATGACTTTTATGCAGATGAAAGAGAAGATCTGCCGCCTCAAGAACGGGAAATGTTCTAATGCAAGTACAATATTTATTAGATACAAATATTTGTATTTACATTATTAAATACCAACCTGAAATTGTGCGTCAGTATTTTGAAAAACATCTTCCGCATCGAAATATATTAATTTCTGTCATTACGTTGGGAGAATTACGTTTTGGTGCAGAAAAAAGTCAACATAAAGAAAAGGCTTTAAAAGTCATAGATGAATTAACATCAATGATTCAAGTGGTTGAATTGGATGAAAATGTTGCACACCATTATGCAGAAATACGCCAGAACTTTGCATCTAAGGGGCAGATCATTGGCGCAAATGACTTATGGTTAGCAGCACATGCACGTGCAAATCATTGGGTCATGGTCACCAATAACGAAAAAGAATTTACTCGTGTCGATGGATTAAAAGTCGAAAACTGGGTATCTAATCCTTTGTAATTGAGTTAGATTTTTTATAAAAATCATCCTTCGCCCAACTGCCCTCATCACCCGTCAAAATGGACAATAGACAATCATCACAGAATAGATATACTGGATTGACCATTTCTAAACCACACGGAGAACAAAGATGGTAACTGCAGGTGATAAACCAGGAACAGGCTTCTATTTTTGTGTCCAATGCGGGCATCGCGTTTACTTAGAAATTGGTACAGACCGTCTACCACCGTGTACCAAATGCCATGGCACCGAATATAACAACAAGGTTGCCTAAGCTACACGACTTAAAACAGCTGATCCTGTTTTTAATCTAAAGCCCTATCACCCGATGGGGCTTTTTGCTATTTTACCTAAAGAAAACCCAAGGCAATGAGGTACAACATGGAAACAATACTCGGTTTATGTGTCGGCATTGGGCTAAGTGCTGCCAGTGGTTTTCGGGTTTTCGTACCTATATTGGTTATGAGTGTTGCCGCGCTCATGGGTTGGTTTGAACCCTTAAAAGGTTTTGAATGGTTGGCGATGCCTGCTGTTTGTCTGGCTTTGACCGTGGCAACAATCAGTGAAATTGCTGCGTATTATGTACCGTGGGTTGATAACTTACTCGATACCGTTGCAACGCCTGCCGCCATGATTGCAGGTACACTCACCACAATGGCTGTAAGCAGTGGCGAAATGTCGCAATTTGCCAGTTGGGCTTCTGCCATTATTGTCGGTGGTGGAACAGCAGGTGTGGTGCAAATGAGTACAGTTGCGGCACGTGGTGTATCAACCGCAACCACAGGTGGTGTTGCTAATCCTGTGATTTCTACAGGAGAGTGGATTGGGGCTGCCGTACTTTCAGTGTTGTCCTTCATTGTGCCTGTATTGGTGGTTTTTGTGGTGCTCCTGACTTTAATTTGGGCAATTCGCTGGATTCGAGGAAAAAAGAAAGTTGTTGAATCCTCCACATAGGTTTGTGGTCAGTTTGAAAATATTTTAAAAATAAGTGTGGTAATAAATTTAATATTTGAGCTTTATTTGATGATTTAAGTGCATAAAAAATGTCTATTTGGAAAATTTTTTAAAATATGACTTAAAAAGTGATAAAAATTTTAAAAATTAATCAAAATAAAATCATTACGGGGAAACAATCCCATCCTCAAATCACTACTATATATCTCAAGGGTGTGATGGGGATCGAAAAGAGTAGATTGCTACCAGTTGCGTACAACGTGCGTGTAGTACTTACCCAAAAGGTCTCGATTCGGCTTAGGACGCTATAAACCAGAAGTTTATAGGCTATAAGATCATGGCTTATCCAGCATGATAGTTGAAGTAAACCACAGTTGTTTTCCCTAACACCCTAAAGAATATTGTTAAAAATATAAAAAACAAAACAAGATCAAGACAATAAAATCCAGACAAAATAAAAGCTTAAATGAATTTTAAACCATCTTTCTGCTACAAAACTCCCATCAAATTTTTCATTCAAATCTGTTAATTTGCAATAATCATCTACATCTAATTAGGTGTGATATGAGTGTTGATTACGATTTTTGGTGTCGTTTATTACTGACCTGCGCACTGATTAACTATGCCATTTTAATGCTGTGGTTTGTGGTGGTGATTTTCGCGCATGACTGGCTGCGACAGTTACATGGCAGATGGTTCAAATTGTCAGATGCAAGTTTTGATGCCATTCATTATGGCGGTATGGCAGTCTATAAAATTGGGGTATTGCTATTGAATATTGCGCCACTCATTGCGCTGTATATGATGCGACCTTAATTTAAAACTCTATAAACAAGCATCGAAAAGCATAGAAACAACCGCTTTAGACAGTACATTAAAAACACACGGTCATTGAAATAGAGGCGAAAAGCCCGCAATTTGAGGAGTTGGCAAACATGAATCAATTTAAACCTGCATTGATTTTAGGCGGTCTAATTTGTTTGGGAATGGTGCTCGCAGGTTGGATATTGGGCAATAGCGCACTCAAAATTAAACAATATGAGCGTGTGGTTTCAGTCAAAGGTTTGTCTGAACGTGAAGTAAAAGCCAATGTCGCGGTGTGGCCAATTCGTTTTAGTACCGCCAGTCAAGACTTGGCCGCGCTGTACGACACCATGCAAAGCCAAACATCCCAGATTCAAAACTTTTTAAAAAATGAAGGTTTTAGTCCTGAAGAAATCACCATTGCTGCTCCTGTAATTACCGATAAATACGCCCAGCAATATGGTGGCGATGGCAATGTTGCTTTGCGTTATACCGCACATCAAACCATTACGGTCTATACCAAAAATATTGATAAAGTGCGCAGCGCACAAAGCCGTTTGGTCGATTTAGGCAAAAATGGAATTGCCTTTGGTGGTGAAGATTACGGGCAACGTACCGAATATTTATATACACAACTAAATGACATTAAACCTGCCATGATTGAGCAAGCCACACAAAATGCCCGCAGTGTTGCAGAAAAATTTGCCGCAGATTCTGACAGTCGTCTAGGTAAAATTAAATCAGCCAATCAGGGTGTATTTAGTATTGAAGATCGTGACAGCAACACGCCATATTTGAAAAAAGTACGTGTGGTGTCTACGGTGGAATACTATTTAGCAGACTAAGTTTCGCAGACTAAGTTTGACAGATTAAGCTTGGCAGACTCAGCCAATTTAAAATCTAAATCTTTACACTAAAAAGTACATCGCCCGACTGAATTGACAGTTCGGGCTGTGCTTGATATTTTGCCCGCACCGCTTTGTATGCTGTATGTTCATGGCTTTAAACGACAACTTTATTTATGCACCTCCACAAGATCCCTTAGTAATTGTCTATGAAGATGACGATTTATTGGTGATTGATAAGCCCGCAGGTTTATTGTCGGTGCCTGGGCGTTTGCCCGAACATCAGGACAGCGCATATTTAAGAGTACTCGCAGATTATCCTCAGGCAAAAATTGCCCATCGTTTAGATATGGCGACCTCAGGCATTCTCATGTTCGCCAAGCATCGTGATGCAGAAGTCGCATTGAGTAAAATGTTTCAGGCGCGAACAGTAGAAAAAAACTACATTGCTTTAATTCAAGGCAAACTTGAAGGTGAGGGCAGTGTCGATGTGCCTTTAATTACCGATTGGGAAAACCGTCCACGCCAAATTGTGCATTTCGATTTAGGCAAGCCTGCGCAAACGCTGTATCAGGCTTTGGAATATTGTGCGGTTGAAGATATTACCCGTGTATTGCTCACCCCGATTACAGGGCGCTCACATCAGTTACGAGTACACATGCAATATATTGGACATCCCATTACAGGCGATAAGTTATATCATCCTGAACCGAAAAAAAGCACTTTAGGTCGGATGGCGCTGCATGCTAGTTATTTGGCTTTTACGCAACCGTTAAGCCAAATTCCTGTTGCAATTCGGGCACAGCTTCCTTTTTAGAGATTTTTGGATTCAATTTTTCTAACAGGCGCATATTTTTCAATTTTTTTGTGAAAATACTCAAAAATTGGGATAGTCTTCGTGCCGCTAACTCGCTAACGTATCCTTAGAGCTGTCGTTATTCATTTGCCTTGGCATAAATAAAGGATGTGAATAACTCGCTGTTTTAAAACTTTGTGTTTTTGAGTGTGGTGGGCTGTCAAAGCGGGTTAGAAAGCGTCTTTAAAAACTGAAGATGGTTTTTCAAAATATGGCAGACCAATGCGGGTGGGAGAAGTTATATGCTGTATATATTGGGTGCAATCATTATTGTTTTGGTGGTGATTATTTTTTGGCAATCTCAGCGCCGCCGTGAGTTGTCTGCCAGCATTCAATCTTTACAAAGCAATTTAGACCGCACTCGCTCCAATTTGGCGTCCGATGAGTTAGAAAGTAATGAATTAGAGCATCAGCTCACCATGCTACGCATCGAAATAGGCAGTTTAAAAGGTCGTTTAGAAACCTTGCAGCACTATCAACATATTTTAGACGTTGAGCAATATGTATTAGAACGTCGTCAACAAGTAGAAATGTTTGTAGAAATGATTAAATCCGAAGCGGAAAATACGCGGGAGCAGTGCAAGCAACAAGTTGAAAAAGTCCGAAATTTTTTAGCCGAGCATGAGCAAAAAACCAAAGCCAAAACGCTTAAAACAGCACAAGATCAATTGGGTGCTTTTTATAACTTGGTTGAAGAACGTCAGCAACTCGAACAGATTATGACCGCGCTGTATCATAAAATTGAACATCATACGCCTGCTTTTCAGTTGCCTGCACAGCAGCTATTGGATGATCTGATTGAAGGTTATGGCTATAGTGATGCAGCACAACACCTGCAGCAAGTACGACACAAGATTCAAGATGCGGTTAAAAATCAAGAAGTTGCGCATTGTGCTTTTGTCGATGAGCAACGCCGTCTAGCGGCAGTGACTTTGCTGGCTCAAGCATTTAATAGTAAAGCAGATTTATATTTGGCGCAGCTGACTGAACATAATCTGGCTGAATCGCTTCAAGCTTTGCAGGATGATTTTACTTTGCTGAATCATTATGCGGCTGCATTTGGACACGCAAAAATTCTAGACTCTTACTTAACACTTCGACAAGAAGAATTAAAGTTTGCTGCTTTACTGTTGGCATTTAAACAGGAAAGCATCTTGTCAGATGCCACAAATTAAACTGGCTGCAAATGCTTAAAGCAATTGTAGTGTCATGTAAAAGCAAGCTTCTGGGTAATTCAGACTAAAGTCAGTGTAAAACGAGATGAAAATTGAGTCCTTCGGGCAAATTTGTGCTATGTTGAATTCACTATTTTGTCACTTGCCAGATATATATTGGCTAAAAAGATAACAAGGATATTCGCATGACACGTGACTATGAACAATTCCCTGATGATGATAATGGCAATGTACTTTGGCAAATGCATGAAGATGGGGATGACCTGACAGAGCCACATGAGATTGAGTACTCCATCGCTTTTACCACACAAGAACAAGCTGAAAAATGTGCTTTGTATTTGTTGGCCGAAGAACAAAAAATTTCATTATTCCAAGATGAAGAATCTGACGCAGTTGAATGGATCATTACCATTTATGTTTACATGGAACCAGAGTATTCAGACATTATCGATTTAGAGCAATGGTTCAGCAAAATTGCTGAAGAACATGGCGGTGAATACGATGGCTGGGGCTGTATGGCTTACGTCTACGATGATGAAGACGAAGACGATTACGAAGATTAAATCGGGTATCTGAAAAGCATGTGTTGATCACATGCTTTTTTATTTGTGATACATAATCTGCTGCCTAAAACTTTGGCGCTGATGACGTCATCATAAAAGATGCAGAGGTGCAAATATGGATATTGCAATGAAACGCGCTTATCTTGAAGCGACTCAGGCAGATGGAACACGGGTGCTGGTTGATCGCTTATGGCCGCGTGGTGTGAGTAAAGAACGCGCTCGTATTGACTTATGGCCCAAAGAAATTACGCCTTCGACTGGGCTGCGTAAATGGTATCATCAAAACCCTGAACAACATTGGGATGAGTTTCAGCAGCGTTATATAGCTGAATTAGCAGAGCAAGAAGAGGCTTTACAGGCGTTGTGTGAACTGGCACAGCAGCAAAAAATCACTCTGGTCACAGCAGCTAAAGATGAGCAGCACAATCATGTAGTGGTATTAAAACGCGTGATACTGCAACGCTTAGCACAGTCCAATTAAAGAGTTTTATTTGATTATCCTTGTGCTTTATAAGGATTTTAAGTTTATGAAAATTCAGTAAAAAATGCTATAATATAGTTTTTGAGGTTTTTTATGTCTTTGCCAAATTGCCCAAAATGCCAATCAGAATACACTTACCAAGATGGCGACCTACTGATTTGTCCTGAATGCTCACATGAGTGGAAAGAAGGGGAACAGCTAGAAGAAACTGCTGCTGTGATTAAAGATGCAAACGGCAACGTGTTGGCAGATGGCGACACGGTGACTGTGATTAAAGACCTGAAGATTAAAGGTTCTTCGGCTGCTGTAAAAGTGGGAACGAAAGTGAAAAATATTCGCTTAATTCCAGATGCAGCAGATGGTCATGACATTGATTGTAAGATTGATGGCATGGGGGCTATGAAATTAAAATCTGAATATGTGAAAAAAGCTTAAGTTTAAGCAGATTTCAACAGCGCAGGCGACTTGAGTTGCCTGCGCTTTTTTATGGAGTTTATAAAAGTATTTTAGTATTCAAATTGAGCAACAATAACTTTAAGAGTGTACAAAATTAATACTGTTTTCTTGTGCCTAAGTCCTTTATATTTTAAGTGAAAAGAATAATTTTTAGGCAGTTTAAAGCCTAGCATCATTCAACAACACACTTCACCACTCACAAGAAAACTGGGGGCAAGTATGTCAGGATGGTTTGAGATTTCACAAGCAAGCAATGGTCAGTACCGCTTTGTACTTAAAGCTGGGAATGGCGAAATTATCTTAACCAGTGAACAGTATAAGGCGAAAGCATCGGCAAAAAATGGCATCGCTTCGGTACAAAAGAACAGTCAGGATGATGGGCGTTATGATCGACTGACATCTAAGAATGATAAGCCGTATTTTAATTTAAAAGCTGCCAACCATCAGATTATTGGTACGAGTCAGCTCTATACTTCTGAACAATCACGTGACAAAGGAATTGAGTCAGTGAAAACCAATGGCGCAAGAACCACGGTCAAGGATTTAACACAGGAATCGTAATTTTTTACATTAAATCTTGATGTTCAATTGCATTAGAAAAGCATGCTCTGGCGTGCTTTTTTATTGAGCTGAGTAGGCAAGGTGCTAAATTTAGCTTTGATTGAGCCGTTGAATTATAGATGACCATTTCAGGAGTTGCGAAGATTATGAATTTCAGATGCAATCTAAAAATATTGCTGGCGATCAGTGGTTTATTCGGTAGTGTTGGTATTTTTGCAGCACCGATCACTGCTGAAAAAACGATTGCTTCAAGCCAGTCGACTGCTTTGCAAGGACTGTATTTTCAGCATCAAGATTGGGAGTTGGCCTGTGATAATACAGGAACCTGCCGTGCCGCAGGCTACCAAAGCGATGATGATTTTGAACAACCGATCAGTATGTTATTGACCCGTCAAGCAGGTGCAAAGAGTGCTGTACAAGGGCAATTGCAAATTCAAGAAGATATTGCTCAAGCCACTTTATTTTTAAATGAACGCGCTTTGCAGCAATTAAACTTTCATGAAAGTATCGCCAATTTATCTGCTGCCAGTGTGCAAAAGCTGTTGGCACAGGCGCGTCAGCATGTCGTGATCGAGTTGAAACATGGTCAACAACGCTGGAAATTGTCTGATGCAGGCATGAGTGCAGTGTTGCTAAAAATGGATGAATTTCAAAAACGTGTGGGTACAGACTCCGCAATATTGGCAAAAGGCAATCAAGCATCCACGCAGGTCTTAAAAGCGCAAGCGATGCCTAAAATTAACATTCTCATGCAGCCTCAACACCGAACCGCCAAAGCACAGGTGCTTACCGCGGCCAGTGCAGAAAAGTTATATCCAATTTTACAAAAAACCGTAGATCGTGAAGATTGTTATATGCTGTTTGAACCTGAACAAGCAGAACAGCAGATTCATACTTATCTCTTAAATCAAGATAGCGTGTTGGTTGAGGCAAGCTGTTGGCGAGGGGCTTATAATTGGGGTGTGGCTTATTGGGTTATGGATAAAAAACTGCAAAAGATACAGCAATTTGTAACTGATTCTGCTTCAGAATTTAGCAATGGACAGATTTTTGCCTATCAAAAAGGGCGTGGAATTGGCGATTGTTTCAGTCAAATTGAGTGGGCGTGGAATGGTCAGCAGTTTGTCAAAAGCTATCAATTCGATGCAAGACAATGCAAAGGTTTTGCAGGCAGTGCATGGGAAATGCCAAGCTTTGTCAGCAAGGTTGAATAGCCGATATTCACTAGGGGCTTTTGACATTTCATAAATGGCTTGCGCTGTAGGCTAAAACTGAGCAGATCAGGCATGAAACGCAAGTAATAGCGAGACTATTGCTAAGTTTCATAACACAATCTGAGAAAGTTTTAGCCACAGCCTTTCAGGGCGAGCATATTTTTTGCTGCTATTGCGTTATGTGCCAGTCATTTAGAATGACTAAATTTCCTGTCCCATGCCTTATATCAGCTAAAAAATATGCATCGCCGCAAACATAGACGAATTGTCAGCAGACCCTAATAAAAGCTGAAATTTTTTAGATGAAGCTTGAGTTTGATGGATTCAATGTTTAAGTCGTGTGCGCGACTAATTTTTCAATGATTTCATCCAGCTTTTTCAGACGCTTGATTTCATCCCACAAAGCTTTGGCTTCGGGATAATGTTTCGACATCATGCCGAGCCATTGTTTATAACGTCCCAGCATCCCAATTTCTGTTTTGGCAGGGCCGTGAATAAAGCGAATTTGTAGTTGCAGCAAATCTTGCCAACTCAGCAAAGGCAGGTCTGAATTTTGACGAATACATTGGGTCAAGTCTGGGGTGGTGACCGCACCACGACCAATCATCAAATCTTCACAGCCCGATTCTAACTGGCATTGTTTGGCATCGGCATTGTTCCAAATTTCACCATTGGCGATGACGTTAATCTTCAAGGCTTCACGAATAGGACGTAGCTGATCCCAAAATGCGGGAGGCGTATAGCCATCGGCTTTGGTACGTGCATGTACTGTAACCCATGCTGCGCCTGCATCTTCAATGGCGTGCGCATTTTCTAGCATGAAGTTCCGATCCATATAGCCTAGACGCATTTTGGCGGAAACTGGAATATGAGCAGGAACGGCATCGCGAACCGCTTTAACCAGTTCATATACTACTTCGGGTTCATCGAGTAAAACTGAACCGCCACGATGCCGATTGACTGTTTTGGCAGGGCAGCCAAAGTTCATATCAATTGCAGGTGCACCCATAGCCGCAACTTTGGCTGCATTGGCGGCTAACATTTCAGGATTATTCCCCAAAAACTGAACATGCACAGGCGTACCTGCCGCAGTTTTGCCATTGGTGAGTAGTTCTGGGCAATAGGTGTGGTAGATATGGTCTGGCAAAATGCTGTCTGTGACCCGAATAAACTCTGTTACACACCAGTCAAAACTGCCTACAGACGTGATTACATCACGCATGATGGGGTCGGTTAAGCCTTCCATGGGTGCAAGAATCAGTTTCACAAGATGCTGCCAGTTCAAACAAAAGTGGAGTTATACGTTTTTTTCTGTGGGTTGTCTAGGAAAAGGGTTTTGAATTGAAGTGGTTGTAGCTAAGGTTCTGGTATTTAAGCTGTTTTATTTGACACAGTGATCTGTATCTCAAGTTTTATCTAGTCCATGCAGTTGATGTGTATCCTAGACTAGATCTTTTAATTGAGTTCTTACATCGTTAGAAATCATTTAAATGATTGGCTTAATTTAAACAGCCCATTCCCCCTCGACTATGCTATTAAATAATTGATCATCCTACACTTTGAATGAGCAAAATAAAAACACCTTACTTACTCAAAATCATTTCCAACACAAATTTAGAACCAATAAAACCGAGCGCCAATAAAAAGAAGCCAATAATGGTAAAACGAATTGCTTTTTGTCCACGCCAACCAAACTTATAACGCCCAAGTAACAACGCCCCATAGACAAACCAAGAAATAATACTAAAGGCAGTTTTATGCGCTAAATGCTGTGCAAAGAAATGTTCTACCGTAAAGAAACCAAAGCCTAGTGCGACTGTGAGTAAGGCAAAACCTACAATCAACATATCAAACAGCAAAGATTCCATATCTTGCAAAGACGGCAGTAAATTTACCCAAACCCGACGCTTTTGTTTGTTTTTGAGTTCGCGGTTTTGAAACCACATGAGCACGGCATGAATGGTCGCCATCAACAATACGGCATAAGCAGACAGCGATAAAATAATATGAATATCTAAACCAATCGAGTTTTGGTTAATAAATAAATTATGTTGGCTGAATGAAAAACCTGCAATTAAACCCACTGCTGCTACAGGAATACCAATCAAATTTAGCGCAATTACAGGTCGGTAACTGCTGAACAGCAAGCTCAATAACAACATTAAACCCGCAGTAAATGACATTAGGTTAAACACGTTGTAGTTGACACCCATCGGCGTCCACATATCGTTATACAACACGGCAGCATGCAGCAATAAGCCCAAACTGAGCAGAGAACGAATAAACCAGTGATTTGGCGCACGTTTAGACATTAAATGTGAAAATAAATACCAAAAAGAACTGGTATAAGCGATTAATGCTAAAATCGTATAAACCAAGGGGAGACTGATCATGTCAAACCTTTTTCAGGATGATGAATATTCATTTATATAAATTCGATGCGAACTACAGTATCCTATAGCATCTTGTGCATAAATTTTCTATTTTAAAGAAACATTTTTTTGCTAATGGCTATTTTAAGCGGAATTTGCAATGTTTGATACCTTAACAGAACGACTCACGCAGAGTTTAAGAAATGTTACTGGCTCAGGGCAGCTAACCGAAGACAATATTAAAGATACGTTACGTGAAGTACGTATGGCACTTCTTGAAGCCGATGTGGCGTTACCTGTAACTCGTGAATTCATCGCGAAAGTTAAGGAAGAGGCATTGGGTCAGGAAGTGATGACTCAGTTATCCCCTGGTCAGGCGTTCGTCAAAATTGTCTATGACGAACTCACAAAAATGATGGGCGAGGCCAATGAAAGCCTTGACCTTGCTGCCAAGCCACCGGTTGTGGTGTTATTGGCAGGTTTGCAGGGTGCGGGTAAAACCACCACTGCAGCAAAATTGGCACGTTTCTTACAAGAACGTCAAAAGAAAAAAGTGGCGATGGTGTCTGCCGACGTTTACCGTCCTGCGGCAATTAAACAGCTACAAACGGTTGCAGGCGAAGTTGGCGCAATTTTCTTTGACTCAAATGCCAATGAAAACCCTGTCGATATTGCCAACCGTGCCATCGAACAGGCAAAAATTCAGTTTGCTGATGTGTTAATTGTCGATACTGCAGGTCGTTTGCACGTCGATGATGACATGATGGATGAAATCAAGGCATTACATTCAGCGATTAAACCGACTGAAACCTTGTTCGTGGTCGATGCCATGACGGGTCAGGATGCGGCAAATACAGCCAAAGCCTTTAATGATGCCTTGCCATTAACAGGTGTAATCCTTACTAAAACTGATGGTGATGCGCGCGGTGGTGCAGCACTTTCAGTTCGTGCGATTACGGGTAAACCAATTAAATTCTTGGGGATGGGTGAAAAACTCGATGCCCTAGAGCCATTCCACCCAGAACGTGTTGCACAACGTATTTTGGGCATGGGTGACGTGCTGTCTTTGGTCGAAGAAGTTGAACGTAAAATCGACAAAGAAAAAGCCGAAAAAATGGCGAAAAAACTGCAAAAAGGCGGCAGCTTCAACTTTGAGGATATGCTGATGCAGTTTGAACAAATGAATAAAATGGGCGGCATGATGGGCTTCTTAGACAAGTTGCCTGGCATGAGCAACTCAGGTATTCAAGATGCAATTGCGCAAGCCAATCCTGAAAAGCAAGTGAAAAAGATGGAAGCGATTATCCAGTCGATGACCATCAAAGAGCGTCGTAACCCAGACCTGATGAATCCAAGCCGTAAAAAACGTATTGCTGCGGGTTGTGGTATGGATGTGTCAGAAGTGAATAAGTTGATCAAGCAACATGCACAAATGGCAAAAATGATGAAAAAATTTGCCAATCCATCGGGCATGGCAAAAATGATGCGTTCACTGGGCGGTTTACAAAAGCAATTCAGTGGCGGCGGTATGGGCCCATTGTTTGGTGGCAACGACCCAACCAAGAAATAATTGTTAAAAACATCTTAGAATCAAAGTGTTAAAAAAGCAGGCGCATAAAAATGCGCCTGCTTTTTTGTTGTTCTTTATTCGTAGATGACAGCTACACCGAAAGATTTATCAGCGTAGATGGAGCAATGTTTGGTTTTTAGTGCACTTCATGGGTTGCATATTGAATATAACGCTGCAAACCTTTGAGCAATAAATCTTGCTCGACTTGCGGTTGATATTGCTGCAAGAATTTGGCAAACAGCGGTGCATCGCCACCCGTTAAAATCAGTTTACGTGGTGATTGTCGAATTACATGCTCAATGGTGCTGAGCAAGCCGAGTAAAATACCATGATGAACAGCATCAATGGTGCTGCGTCCTGGGGTGAGTTCATCAAATGCAGCATCGGGAATTTTAATGCCTTTGGTGTTTTGAATCAGTGCATCACGTTGCAAATATAAGTTCGGTAAAATATAGCCGCCTAAATGCGTCAGTCCATCCGCCAAATCAATAGTCAGCGCCGTACCACAACTAATGACACAATAATTTTCTTGTGGGTCATTTGCCACGGCAAGCACTTGCAGCCAGCGATCTATCCCCAGTTGTTGAATATCATATTCACAATGCAAACCTGCATAATCTGCATGCACTTTGGCATAAATTACAGGCACATTCAGGGTTTTTAAAATCAAGTGAATGCGTTGATTATTCTTCTGATCTTGTACCGATGACACGCCTACTTTATGCACATTCAGACTTTTAAAGTGTTGAATCAAACCCAGCAACAAATCGGCAGGAGATTGCAAATGCAATTCTGCTTCATGTTCGATGATGCGGTCTTGTTCTGTGACCCAATATTTCAGGCGGGTGTTACCAATATCTAGCCATAAATTTTTCATGAAGATGACTCGGCATGATCGATAGGGCGTAAACGTCCCTGATAAAAAACTTCAAGCCCTTGTGCCGTTTCAATTTGCACTGCGCCATCATCCTGAATGCCTAAAAAAGTACCCTGACAAGTACCTTTAAAATGTTCAAATTCAACTTGTTGTTGCATAAATGCGGCATGATGATTGAAGCGAGATGCCAAATTATAGCAATCGTGATTAAACCAGTCGCAGGCTTGTTGAATGGCAAGATAAAGCTCTGCGATCAGGCGCACACGATCAATAGATACCAAACCCAGTTCGGTTAAAGATGTGGTTTTTTGATCAATAACTGCTGAGCTGACAGGTGCAAGATTAAGCCCAACCCCAACAATGACTTGCTGTGCAGAAATTGGCTCAATTAAGATGCCGCCCCATTTGCCTTGCGGGCTGTATAAGTCATTTGGCCATTTTACTTGTAGATTCAGCGCCTGTAGACTCGGCATTTGCAAGATATTTAACGCAATTTCTAAAGCCAAACGCCCATTTACAGGTGTTCGTAAATTTAGCAATGTGCTTAAATAGATGTTCCCTTCGGGTGATACCCATTGCCGTTGACGTTGTCCTCGACCATGCGTTTGTCTGGTACTGCATACCAAGACACTCTGCACACCTTTTTGTGCAATTTCCCGTACATCATCATTGGTGGAAGTGGTAATCGGCTTCAGGATGAGTACTTCTGGAAGCTGTCCTGCTTCTGTGAGTTGTTGTTGCAGTTGTCGGGTTTCTACATCCATACGAATTTACAAATAGTGGAATATATTTATGGAGTTAATCATATATTTATTGATTGGTGCAATTGCTGGATTTGCAGCAGGGCTGTTTGGCGTGGGCGGCGGCTTAATTATTGTGCCAATTTTATATATTGTGTTCACTCAACTCAATTATGACCCATCGGTGTTAATGCACATGGCGGTGGGGACATCATTGGCAACCATTATTGTAACTTCGATCAGCTCAGTTACGGCACACCATAAAAAAGGTGCGGTGATGTGGCCTGTATTTCGTAATCTTGCGCCTGGTTTAATTGTGGGTGCATTTGTTGGTGCAGGTATTGCCGATTTCCTTTCGGGGCAAGGCTTACAATTATTAATTGGCGGTTTTGCACTGTGGGTGGCTTTTAAGATGTTTAGAGGCGCAAATATTGCGGTTGATCCTTCACATCATTTGCCTTCAACTGCAAAGCAAGTCATGGCGGGCGGTGGGATTGGCATTGCCTCTGCAATTTTTGGGATTGGCGGTGGCAGTTTAACAGTGCCGTACTTAAACCGTTACGGCGTGGTCATGCAAAAAGCGGTAGCAACCTCAGCCGCTTGTGGTTTGCCAATTGCGGTGGCGGGCGCATTAGGCTTTATGTGGTTTGGTAAGCAAGCCGAAGTTGCAGTACCCAATACCATTGGTTATATCCACATTTATGCATTTATAGGCATTAGTGTGATGAGCTTTATTACTGCCAAAGTTGGTGCGAAAGTGGCACATTTGTTATCGCCAGCGATGTTGAAAAAATGTTTTGCCTGCTTGTTGACCACCGTTGGCTGTTATTTTGTATATCAGGGTATGCGAGTATTTTTCTAAGTTGAGTCGCTATTTTCTTTGTTTTAAGCCATGTAAAATTGGCTCTAGCGCCATGAAATTGTCGGACAATGTCATGGCGTTGTGATCTGTTTCGCAGTAAAAAGAAAGATGCTTGTATCGGAGCTATGCTTGCAGTCGAAGGATGATCCTGAGATGTCTTAAATGAGAGTAGCTCCGAATTTTCATCACTGCATCTTATAAAAACAAGATAGGAACAGTATGCAACAACAAGAATCAGAAAGTTTATCGGAACAAATTGCCCGACACATCGCAGAACAGATTATTAGCGGTGATTTGGTTGAAGGTGAGCGTATTCAGGAATTGCGCATCGCCAAAGAACTGGACGTGAGTCGTGGTTCGGTACGTGAAGCGCTGTTGTTATTGCAACGTACTCATCTGATTGAAATTTTTCCACGTCGTGGTGCAATTGTGTCGGAAATGTCGGCACAGCAAGTCCGAGCTTTGTTTGACAGCAGCAGTTTGTTATTGGGTTATATTGTGCAGCGTATTGCGGACACGTGGCGAATGCATGAAGCCGAAGCCTTACAACAACTTTTGCTGCAACTGGCAGAGCAATGTCGCTTGGGCAATACTGAAAAGTTTTATGATTTAATTTTTCAATATCTGGCACGGCAGCCTGATATGGTGGGAAATTTATATTTAATGAAGTTCTATCAAGAGTTATTGCCATCGTTAAGACGCAGTTACTTTTTGACCTTAAATACTTCGCGTCGGGAGTTACAAGAATCTTTTGAATTATTTAAACTGGTGAGTGATGCAATTTTAAGCAGAAAATCACAACAAGCCACTTTATTTATGGAAGATTTTTGCCGACACTTGCGCAACTTGGTGTTGGAATCTCTGACCCGTATGAAACAGATCGAGCTTGCATGGGCAAGACGTTCACGCCGTTAATTGGGACATTATGCGTTTAAGCAGTTTAAAACTTTCTGGCTTCAAATCTTTTGCCGACAGTACGACCTTACATTTTAAAGCCAACCGTACCGCTGTGGTGGGGCCGAATGGTTGTGGTAAATCCAATGTGATTGACGCCATTCGTTGGGTGATGGGCGAATCTAGTGCGCGCCAGTTGCGTGGCGGCAGTATGCAGGATGTCATTTTCACGGGCACCGCCAAGCGTAAACCAGTGGGCGTGGCCAGTGTAGAACTGCGTTTTGATAATACCTACGGCAAATTAGGCGGTGCCTATAATGCCTATAATGAACTGTCAGTCCGTCGACAGGTCAACCGTGATGGCAAGTCAGAATATTTTTTAAATGGTACCAAATGCCGCCGTCGTGACATTACCGATATTTTCTTAGGCACAGGTCTAGGCCCACGTTCATATGCAATTATTGAACAGGGCATGATCAACCGTTTGGTCGATGCCAAACCTGAAGAAATGCGGGTGTTTATTGAAGAAGCCGCAGGTGTGTCACGTTATCAGGCGCGTCGTCGTGAAACCATGTTGCATTTGGATCACACCACACAAAACCTTGCGCGTTTGGAAGATATTGCAGCTGAACTCAAATCACAGCTGAAAACTTTAAAGCGTCAGTCCGAAACAGCCATTCAGTACAAAGCACTTGAGAGTGAAATTCGTACCATTAAAGTCGAAGTGCTGTCTTTTCAATGCGAACACAGTGCACGTTTACAGCAAGAATATACCTTGAGTATGAATGAACTTGGGGAAAGCTTTAAACTGGTACGCTCGGAGCTGACCACATTGGAACATGATTTAACTGCAACCAGTGAATTGTTTCAGCGTTTGATTCAGCAATCGACGCCGTTGCAGCAAGAATGGCAGCAGGCAGAAAAAAAACTGGCTGAATTGAAAATGACACTGGAACAAAAACAAAGTTTGTTTCAGCAAAATACTGCAACCTTATCGCAATTGGAACAACAAAAAGCACAAACCAAAGAGCGTTTGCAGTTGATTGAATTGCAGCTAGAGAGTTTGGTCGATCAGCAAGAAAACCAACAGGAAAATCTACAGCAGCAAGATCATTTGGCGCAGCAGCAGAGCCAGCAATTTCAGGATTTAAAAGCACAGCAACAAACCCAAGCTGCACAATATGCCCAAGTCAAAGCGCAAGTAGAACAGCAACAACAAAAGCATGTGCACATGCAGGCGCAAAGTGAGCAGTTAGCCAAAAATATCAGCCGTATTGAACAGCAAAAACAAACCCTGACACAGCAGTTTGCACAAATTCAGCCGCAAGATCAGCAAGAGGGAATGCAACAACTGCAAGACGAAAAGACCCGCTTGCAGGCTGAAATGCTAACACTAGAACAGAATATTCAAGACAGCACTCAGCAACTCGCCACGTTGCAGACCAACTATAATGAGCACAAAGCACAGTGTGCGACCTTAAAATCTGAGATTCAGATTTTGCAGTCAGAACAGAAAAACCTCAATCAATTGCTCATTAAGCAAAGTCCAAAAGCCCAAACCGATGTGGTGCAGTTGATGCAAGTATTACAACTTGCAGATGTGGCGAAACCACATGCCAATTTAATTGAAAAGTTCTTGGCTAAATGGTTATCTGCGCAGGTGGTAGAAGCAGATATTGAATTTCAGGACAGCTGCGCACGTCAGCTAAAAATTCATTTGGCTGTAGATTCAAAAACATCAAAAATACAGCTTTCGGGGTGTGAGTCGCTCAGTGACTGGATTGCTTCACCGCAAAGTAGCTTGTGGCAAAGTGTCGCAATTACAGAAAGTTTATCGCAGGCTTTGGCATTGCAAGTGCAATTACAAGCAGGGCAGTCTATCCTTAGTTTAGATGGTTATCATGTGGGAGCAGACTGGGTAATCGGGCTGTTTTATGATGAAGCGGCACAGGCAGGGCAAGGGGCATTAAGCCATCGGATTCGCTTGGATGAAATTGAACAGGCGTTGGCGTTGCAACTGCCACAATATGAGCAAGCAGAACAGCAACTGCCTGAATTGCAGCAACAGGTAAAACAGTTGCAGCAGCAATTGCAGCAACAACAGCAACAGCTCAAACAGCAACAGCAAGCCTTGCAAACGCTAGATGTGCAAATGGCGAAAGCCGAAAGTGCGGCACAGGCTTTTGCAGTACAGCAACAGCAATTACAGCATCAATTGGCACAATTAGATGAGCAGCTTGAAGAAGATGCCATGCAAAAAGATGATCTGGAAATTGATTTGCATGCTTTGGCTTTTAAACTTGAGCAAGCCTTACCGCAGTATAAAATCTTGCAATTTCAGGTCGAGCAGCTGAATGAGCAGCTGGATAGTTCACAGCAACAGTTTCAGCAGCAGCAACAAGAAGTGGATCTGTTACGTCGTCAAGCGGTACAAACTCAGCAGCAAATTGAACTGTTAGAAAAAGATGCCACTTTCTTAAAAGCACAATATCAACAAATTGTGGCGCAAATGGAACAAGCCAAAAAGTTTGTCGATCCTGTTCAGTTGGAATTGCCTGACTTGGAAACTCAGTTTTCAGAGCAGCAGCAGCAGACTAAAAAGCTGCAAAAAACTTGGCAGGAATGGCAAGTGGAATTGAACAGTGTGCAGTCCAAACAGCAGCAACTGACCGAGCAACGGCAGCAGCAACAGCAGCAAGATGAACAATTACGTGCCAAACTCGAAGAAAAGCGCTTGGCATGGCAATCGGCAAAGTCGGACTATCAGCATTATTCTGAACAGTTAAAAGATTTAAACAGCGAGATCATCACAGGTTTGCAGATTGATGTCGCTGCGCATCAACAAAAACTGGCGAAAGCGCAGCAACAGTTTGATAAATTGGGTGCGGTCAATTTGGCGGCTTCGGAAGAATATGAAGAAGTATCTGCCCGTTTTGCAGAATTAAGCCATCAAATTGAAGACTTGGAAAATACCGTTTCGCAGTTACAGGCGGCAATGAAAAGTATTGATCAGGAAACTCGTAAACTGTTTATGAATACTTTTGATCAGGTGAATACCGAATTGCAGGAGTTGTTTCCTAAAGTCTTTAATGGCGGTGAAGCGAGTCTGAGCTTGGAAGATGACTGGCAATCTGGGGTGAAATTGATGGCGCGTCCACCGGGTAAGCGCAACAGTTCTTTGGCCTTACTTTCAGGGGGTGAAAAAGCACTGACAGCTTTGGCTTTGGTTTTTGCAATCTTCCGTTTAAACCCAGCGCCATTTTGCGTACTCGATGAAGTTGATGCACCGTTAGATGATGCTAACGTGGGGCGCTTTTGTAATTTAGTAAAAGAACTTTCTGAACAAGTGCAATTCATTTACATTACACATAATAAACTTGCTATGACGATGGCAACCGACCTCTTAGGTGTTACCATGCCTGAACCGGGAACCTCAAAATTAGTAACCGTAAATTTAGAAGAAGCCGCAGAATACGGCCTAGTCGCGGAGGCATAATATGGAAATCACCACAATCGTTGGAATTGTCATCGCTATTGTGATCATGGCGTTTGGTTTGAAAATGATTCTAAAAAAACCTGTAGATTCAGCGCCATCCTTAGATTCGGAACTGCAATTTAATGCAGAAAGCCAAAAACCGATTATTCCACGCCATGTACGTGACCAATTGCAAAGCGACGCTACGCCACCGCGTGTGGAGCCGACTTTAACGGTAGATGAAGTTACGCAAGATGCGCCTGCCAAGTCTGAACCACAGGCTTTAACGGATGATGTCGTGGCTTCTTCAAGCACAGAAACTGACAAAGTTGAACCGAGTTTGCAGGCAAATACAGAAAATTCTGAGCTTGATCCATCCACAACGATATCGAAGTCTGAAGTTGCACAAGACACGCCAAGCCCGACAGCGACAACTTCAGAATATTCATTATCGGATGAAATTCAGCAAGTGATTGTAGAAACTGAACCGAATGCGCAGACTGTCGAGCAAAACAAAGCTTCGACTGAATACAGTCTGAATCAACACATTGAAACTGCCGAAATTTCAGAATTTAATGAAGAAAGCAGCATTTTAGATTCGCATTTGCATGAACAAAAAATCATGGATGAAGAAAGTGCCTTGGCAACCGCTGAATCTTTTATCGCGCTGAATGTCTTCCCTGAACGTCGCATACTTTCGGGCGATAAAGCCTTAAAAGTCTTGATGAAATATGGTTTACGTTTCGGTGAAATGTCATGTTTCCATCGCTATAACGAAGATGGCACTAAATTATTATTTTCAGTTTTACAAATTAATGATGAAGGCGCAGATGGTTTTGATTTAGAAACTTTATCGAGCGAACAAGTTAAAGGTTTAGCGTTCTTCCTCGCTTTGCCGCACAGCGATGTGCAAAATGCCTTTGATACCATGGTCAGCATTTCAGGACTGATTGCACGTGAAATTGATGGAACGGTCTATGACCAAAACCATTTAGAGTTTACTCCACAATTACGTGAACACTGGCGTCATCAGGCGATAGATTATCGTGCTGGTCAGGCAAGTCATGTCTAGAATTGCGATCTCGTACTGGGTATAAGCTACGTCAAGTGTTTGGCAAATGAACTGAGTGCAGTAGGATAAATTGCAACTTTGCAGCCGCATTTTTATAATGTGCGCAGCAATACAAGCTGTAGCATGCGCTACATAGAAAAAATTGAAGGGCGGAACAAGACCGCCCTTTTTTATGGTGGAAAATATGTCTGTAGATTTAACCGTCGTGGCGCAAATGCGTCAATTGATTCAACTGCTTGCCAAGCACAATCATGCCTATTATGTGATGGATCAACCGACAATTGCAGACAGTGAATATGATCAGCTTTTCCATCAACTAAAAGCGTTGGAACAACAGTATCCAGATTTAGTTCAACCCGATACACCGACCAATAAAGTCGGTGGCACACCTTTGGCAAAGTTCACCACGGTTACACATGCTGTGCCAATGTTGTCTTTAGGCAATGTGTTTAATCAGGAAGAATTATTTGCCTTTGCAAGACGTGTCGAAGAGCGTTTGCCCAACCAAAATATTGAATACGATGTCGAACTCAAATTTGATGGTTTGGCGATTTCACTTTGGTATGAACATGGTGTTTTAGTGCGTGGTGTGACCCGTGGTGATGGGGAAACAGGGGAAGACATTACCCACAACGTCAAAACTATCCGCAATTTACCGAAAGTTTTGAGTGCGACAGAAACGGCTATTCCTGAATTTTTGGAAGTGCGTGGTGAAGTGTTGATGCCAAAACTTGGTTTTGAAAAACTCAATGCGGCCAATACAGCCAAAGGTGAAAAAACCTTTGCCAATCCACGCAATGCAGCAGCAGGCAGTTTGCGTCAGTTAGACCCGAATATTGCGGCTTCACGTCCTTTAGCATTCTATGCTTATGGCATTGCGCAATGTGTGCCGCCTCATGGACAAAGCACCATGTCCGACAGTTTGGCATGGTTGGGGCAGTTTGGTTTTGAAATTGGCGAACGTCATTTTGTCTGCAAGAGCATTCAAGATGTTCAGGCGGCCTATGAGCAAATTAACCTTGAGCGTCCGAATTTAAGCGTTGAAATTGATGGCATGGTGGTCAAGGTCAATGACTTGAAACAGCAACAGCAATTGGGCTTTTTAAGTCGTGAGCCGCGCTGGGCGACTGCCTATAAATTCCCTGCAGTTGCCGCTTTAACCACCATTGAAAATATTGATTGGCAAGTGGGGCGCACAGGTACGTTGACGCCTGTGGCACGTTTAAACCCCGTTGCGGTAGGTGGTGTGACGGTATCCAATGTTACTTTGCATAATATTGGTGAAATTCACCGTTTGGATGTGCGTTTAGGCGATACGGTCAGTGTTTACCGTAGTGGTGATGTGATTCCCAAAGTTGAAAAAGTCTGGCCTGAATTTCGCCTTGCCGATGCGCAAGAAGTGCATTTACCTGAACAATGCCCTGTGTGTGATTCGCCTGTGGTGATGCCTGAAGGTGAGGCTTTGGCGCGTTGTTCAGGCGGTTTGTATTGTGCGGCACAGCGTATTGAAGCGATTCGTCATTTTGTGTCACGTAAAGCCATGGATATTGAAGGTTTGGGTGATCGTTGGGTGGAGTCATTACTGCATCTGAACTTGCTACAAAATGTGGCTGATATTTATCATTTACACGAACACCGCGACACTTTGCTCGGCATTGAAAAAATGGGTGAGAAGTCGGTTCAAAACTTGATTGACTCGATTGAAAACAGCAAAAAAACTACTTTGGCTGCGTTTATTTATGCCTTGGGAATTCGTGGTGTGGGCGAAACCACCGCGCGGATGCTTGCCAATACTTTTCAGACTTTAGAGGCTTTGCGTGAAGCTGATTTAGAAGCGTTAAAGAAAACTCCAGATGTGGGAGATATTACGGCAGAATGGATTTTGGACTTTTTCCAAGCGCCGCATAATTTAGAAGTGTTGGATCGTTTATTAGCTGCAGGCATTCATTGGGATGCTCCGATTGCACCGACACGTCAGCCTTTGAATGGTGAAAGTTGGGTGATTACAGGGACGTTGAGCCAAATGGGACGCGATGAAGCGACTCAGTTGTTGCAGGCTTTGGGTGCACGGGTGAGTGGTAGTGTTTCGGGTAAAACCAAATGTGTCGTGGCGGGTGAGAAAGCTGGCTCAAAGCTGGAAAAAGCCGAGAAGTTGGGTGTGCAGGTCATGAATGAAGCTGAGTTTATTCAGCTGATGCAGGAATATGGTGTGCTTGAATAAGCATCATCCTACATTTTATCCACTAATAGGTACAAAGGCACTTCAACGATGAAGTGCCTTGGTTTTTACTGAGAGAAGTCGAAGGTTTAACGTTTCTTCACAATGCCATCATCAATGAGTTGCTGAAAATGTTCGACTAGACTGGTTTCAATATTGCGGTAGTGCATACCCAATTCACGCTGACTTTTTTCCGCATTAAAATAAATTGGGTAGCCCATATTCAGTTCCACAAATTTACGGGAAAAACCAAGTAGAGGGCCAAAGGCTTTAAAGGCAAATTTAGGTAACTGATTGCGTGGGAAAGGGTATTTACGTCCAAAGTGCTGCGCTAAAATTTTGCCCATTTCCAATAAGCTGAGTGTGCCACCGCTAATAATATAGCGACCTTCAGCAGCAGGGTTGAATGCGGCCTGAATGTGAGCATCGGCAACATCACGCACATCGACAATGCCATTCCACATAGCAGGGACACCAGCCAAGGTCATACCGTTGGCAAACTGCAATAACACTTCCACGCTGCCCGATTGGGTGTTTTTGGTCAACGATGGGCCAAGCACCAAAGCAGGGTTGATACAGACCAAATCCCAGCGGTTTTGTGCCTTTGCCATTTCCCAAGCTTTGCGTTCAGCTGCCACTTTTGAATAAGGATAAGGCTGATGCTCAGGGTTGCTGCTGGTATTCCAGTGACTTTCATCAAAGCGATTATTGGCCGTATTTAAAATATCAATCGCATCGCCATAGGTTGCAGCAATACTTGAAGTCACCACTACACGCTTTACCGATGCAGTACGATTAACGCTGTTTAATACATTTTCGGTGCCTATGACGGCAGGTTCAATAATGTCTTTAACTGCATCTTTATAATTGGTGACCACAAAAGGCGAGGCCATGTGCAGCACGATTTCACAACCTTGCATGGCGGCATCAAAAGCACCTTCTTCAAGTAAGTTGGCTTGGAATAATTGTAAGTTGCCTGTGCTTTTTGCCGCGATATCAGTCAGATGTTGAAAACTGTGGGTTTTATTCAGATCACGCACCGTCGCGTGTACGGTATGTCCTTGTTCAAGCAGGTTTTTAATGACCCAACTGGCAATATAGCCTGTTGCGCCTGTGACTAAAATGGGTGCAGATGTATTTAGATTTGTCATTATTTTAAGAAAGTGATGGAACTCGTGACTATCATAAAGCAGCTGGGTTTTAAAATCCGCTTTTTAGGCGTTTTTTACGATACTTGAGCGTCAAAGTATGGTTTCTTTCAATATTTACAAAATGATGCAAAATCATTGTATTGTCATTTTTAAAGCTAAGTTTTGCCAAGCAGTTGTTTTATATATGGGAATTTTTAAGTTATATTGCAAATGCGTATGTTTCTCATTTTAATTTTATAAAAATCATGGGTTTACAATAATTAACTTTTGCAATTTTGCCTGAATGTGTCCATAATGACTGGATTAAGAAAGGGAGTACAGCAAATGCGTGGCAATCCAGAAGTCGTAGACTATTTAAATATGTTGATTGGTGGCGAACTGGCTGCTCGCGATCAATACCTGATTCATTCGCGTATGTATGAAGATTGGGGTTTAAGCAAAATTTTTGAGCGCATTGACCATGAAATGCAGGAAGAAGCGCAGCATGCCGATGCTTTAATTCGTCGTGTATTGTTCCTTGAAGGCACTCCAAATATGCAGCGCGATGACATCGACGTGGGTGAAGATGTGGTGTCTTGCTTAAAAGCCGATTTAAAACTGGAATACGAAGTACGTGAAAAATTGGCGCAAGGCGTAAAATTGTGTGAAGAAAAAGGCGATTATGTCAGCCGTGATATGTTGCGTCAGCAAATGACCGACACAGAAGAAGATCATACGTACTGGTTGGAAAAACAATTACGTTTAATTGAATTGATTGGTTTACAAAACTACATTCAATCGCAAATGTAATCTGATCAAAGCAAAATAGACCAAAACCCGATTTATGATAAGTCGGGTTTTTTTATAGATCGGTTTTTATAGATTGGCTTTTTTATATCAATTGGTTTTTTTAAGGATGTATCTTGGTGCTTTGCAGATGTCGATTGAGCCGATTCAGTATTATACTGAGGTGATTTTCTAACTTGAGAGCAAGCCACGTGCAACAACAGATTTTATTGATTACAGGCTGGGGCGGTGGTACTGCACTCTTAAATCCGTTACAGCAAGCCTTAACTGCACAAGGTTTTCGGGTTGAGCTCATCAATATTTTTAACGCTACTGATGCTCAAGTCATGCAGCAACAGGTTGAATTTGCACGTCAGTTTGATGTAATTATGGGCTGGTCACTGGGTGGGCAATTGGCAACGCTACTGGTCGATGCGATTGCCAGCCAATATGCAGGATATAAAACCTTAATTACCATTGCATCCAATCCGTGTTTTGTTGCACAAGCCGATTGGGATACCGCTATGCCACAAGCCACGTTTGCCCAGTTTAAACAATCTTTTGCACAAGACCCAATTCTGACCCTAAAGCGTTTTGGTTTTATGGTGTGTCAGGGTGTCACTAGTAGTAAAACCGACCTATTACAATTACAAAGTTTGGTTCAGCCACAGCCGCAATCTTTGCTTCAACACGGTTTGGATTTATTGGAAAACTTAAACTTGGTGACTAAGCTTAAAAATTATACAGGTCTGCAGTATCATCTTTTTGCCGAGCAGGATGTTTTAGTTGATTGCAAAGTTGCAGCTAAACTGCAAAATTTAGCTGCAAAGTTTTTAAGCGTAGATGTTTTGCAAGGCTCGCATGGGCTGCCATTGTTCCATGCCGATGAGTTGACTAGCAAAATCTGCCAATATTTACAGAAAAACCCGCCAACAGGTCCATAAGTGACAAATCTCGCAATTTATTTTATCTGTAGACAGGTTTAAGATTTAGCACATCAAGTTTTTTACAAGATCAAGGATGATGGTGGGATGACAGAACAGATGGATTTGGCTTTTGATCGTGAACATCTTTGGCATCCTTACACCTCTATGACTCAGCCCTTAACAACCTTTAAGGTTAAGCGGGCATTTGGCAGCACCATTGAACTTGAAGATGGTCGCCAGTTGATTGATGGCATGTCATCGTGGTGGTGTGCGATTCATGGCTACAACCATCCTAAACTGAACCGTGCTGTGACCGAGCAACTCGACAGTATGGCGCATATCATGTTTGGTGGATTGACCCATCGTCCTGCTATTGAGTTAGGGCGTTTGCTGCTCGAAATTACCCCACCGAGTTTAGATAAAATTTTTTATGCAGATTCAGGTTCAGTTGCTGTTGAAGTGGCGCTGAAAATGGCGGTGCAATACTGGACAGCACAAGGCAAAACCGAGAAAACCAATTTTATTACCACCCGTTCTGGCTATCATGGCGATACATGGAATGCCATGTCGGTTTGTGATCCTGTTACAGGGATGCATCAGGTTTTTGGCTCAAGTTTGGCGCGTCGTTATTTTGTATCTGCACCACAAACAGGTTTTGACCAAGAGTGGAATCCTGCCGATATTGTAGAATTGGCGCAAAGTTTGGTAGAGCATCATCAGCAGATTGCCGCCATGATTATTGAACCAATTGTGCAAGGTGCAGGCGGCATGCGTTTTTATCATCCTGAATATTTGCGTCAAGCCAAATTGCTTTGTGAGCAATATGATGTGTTGTTAATTTTTGATGAAATTGCCACAGGTTTTGGGCGTACAGGCAAGTTGTTTGCATGGGAACATGCTCAGGTCGAACCCGATATTATGTGTATCGGCAAAGGGCTGACAGGCGGTTATATGACTTTGTCTGCCACATTGACCACGAAGCATGTTGCAGAAATGATTTCGCAGGGTGAGGCAGGTGTGTTTATGCATGGCCCGACCTTTATGGCAAATCCACTGGCTTGCGCGGTTGCAGTAAAAAGTACCCAATTATTATTAGAACAAGACTGGCAAGCCAATATTCAACGCATTCAGCAGCAACTTGAACAGCATTTAACGCCATTGGCTAATTTGGCATGGGTGCAGGATGTGCGGGTTTTAGGTGCAATTGGTGTGGTAGAACTTAAACATGCTGTCGATATGCAAAGCTTGCAACAAGAATTTGTGCAACGCGGTATTTGGGTGCGTCCATTTGGTAAATTGGTTTATGTGATGCCGCCGTATGTGATTACAGCAGCAGAACTAAATACTTTATTGCAGCAATTGGCTGAGGTGGTGGCAGGCATGCAAGGAGCGAGCGCATGAGTTTACTCGATCACTATGCAGAACAGCTTGATCAGCTTCGCCAACAGGGTAATTTTCGTCAGTTTCGCAGCAATCAACAGCAAGGTAAAACGATTGAAATTCAGCAACAGCAGATGCTGAATTTATCTTCCAATGATTATTTGGGTTTAGCCTCTGATTTGCGCTTACGTGAACAGTTTTTTGATGAAACACCGAATGCACAGCGTTTAATGAGTGCATCTTCATCACGTTTACTGACTGGAAATTTCCCTGCCTGTGAACAGCTTGAAGCCACATTAACGCAATTATTTCATGGGCGAGCTGCCTTGCTGTTTAATAGCGGCTATCACATGAATATTGGTATTTTACCTGCATTGGCAGATGCGAAAACCCTAATTTTGGCCGATAAACTGGTACATGCCAGCATGATTGACGGCATTCGTTTGTCATCTGCCAAATATTTGCGTTATCGGCATAATGATTTGGCACATTTGCAGCAATTGCTGATGCAATATCATGCTGATGACAATTATGAACGCATTATTGTGGTGACTGAATCCATTTTTAGTATGGATGGTGATGAAACTGATTTAGCCGCATTGGTCGCGCTGAAACAGCAGTTTGCCAAAGTTATGTTATATGTCGATGAAGCACATGCGATTGGTGTGCGTGGGCAGCAAGGTTTGGGCTGTGCCGAACTATATGACGTGATTGATGCCATTGATTTTCTGGTCGGGACGTTTGGTAAAGCTGTTGCTTCAGTTGGGGGATATTTGATCTGTGATCCGATTATCCGCGATTACCTGATTAATCGAATGCGCCCGCTAATTTTTAGTACCGCACAGCCACCTATTTGTATGGCATGGACGCAGTTTATGCTGAATCAGATTGTGCACATGCAGACACAGCGTCAGCATTTGGCTGCTTTGAGCTTATATATGCAGCAGGGGATTCAGGCCAAAGGTTTTACCTGCCCATCGACTTCGCAAATTGTACCTGTGATTATTGGCGACTCTACTGCAACTGTAAGCAAAGCCCAACAGTTACAGACTGCAGGTTTTTATGTGATGCCTGTACGTCCGCCGACTGTACCGCAAGGCAGCTCACGACTGCGGATTTGTTTAAATACGCAATTTGAAACGGCAGATTTAACACAGTTACTGGATTTGCTTTGAGTGTGCGTATGCGTATAGATAAGGCACAAGTGGCACAGCGTTTTGCCCGCGCTCATCAGAGTTATAAAACGCATGCCGTGGTACAGCAGCAAATTTGTCAGCAGTTAATGGCAAAAATGCAGCAATATATTGTGCAGCAAAAGTTGTCAGATCAACCTCAGCCTTGCTTTGAAAACGTCTTGGAAATCGGCTGTGGTTCAGGGAATTTAACCGACTTGCTACTGCGTGAATTTCAAATTCAACAGCTGACTTTAAATGATTTATATGCCGAAGTGTTGCATGCGTATCTGCATCATCCTCAAACAACTAGTACGCAAATTCATGGCTTAATTGGCGATATAGAACAGCTCGATTTTCCGCAGTCTTTGGATTTAATTTGTTCGAGTTCGGCTTTGCAATGGGTGGAAGATTTTGGAGCATTATTGCGCAAGGCGAATCAAGCGTTAAAGCCGCAAGGGTATTTGTGCTTTTCGACGTTTGGCCCTCAAAACTTGACTGAAATTAAGCAATTAACAGGTCAAGGCTTACATTATTTGAGTATGGATGCGTTACAACAACAGCTTAAACAGCAGGGCTTTGAAGTATTACACTGTTCAGAGCAGCTTGAATCATTAAGTTTTGAACATCCCAAACAGATTTTGCAGCATTTAAAAGCCACAGGTGTCACGGGTACAGCACAAGGGCAGCGTTGGAACAAAACGACTTTAACCGAATTTTATCGGGGCTATGAACAGTTTAGTCAGCAGCATAGCTCACAGCAAAAAAGTTATACGCTCACGTATCATCCTATTTATTGTCTTGCACGGAGAATGCCATGACAGCTCAAGTCTATTTTGTGAGTGGTATTGATACAGGGATTGGCAAAACCTATGCCACGGGTTATTTAGCCAAGACCATGAATGAACAGGGTATTCAGACCATTACCCAAAAACTGATTCAAACGGGCAATCAAGACGTTTCAGAAGATATTGAGCAGCATCGTAAAATTATGGGCAGTGAATGGTTGCCTGAAGATGATGACAAACTCACCATGCCTGAAATTTTTAGCTATCCTGCTTCACCGCATTTGGCTACACAAATTGATGGTCGTGAGATTGACTTTGCTAAAATTGAGGCTGCGACTGCGCAACTGGCAGCAAAGTATGATGCAGTATTATTAGAAGGTGCGGGTGGACTCATGGTGCCGCTGACCACAGACCTACTCACCATCGACTATATTGAGCAAAAACAATATCCTGTTATTTTGGTGAGTTCTGGGCGTTTGGGCAGTATTAACCACACTTTGCTCAGTTTGGAAGCTTTAAAAACACGTGGTTTGAATTTACATGCATTGGCATATAATTTGAACGATGAATCACAAGACCCTTTAATTTCGCAGGATACTGCCAAATATTTAAAAAATTATTTGTCAAAAAGCTTTCCAAAAGCACAGTGGATTGAAATTCCTGTATTGCCAAATATTTAATTTTTATTATTTTTTGTCCAACCAATTTGCCCAATAAAAAAGCCACACATGAACGTGTGGCTTTTTATCAATTTGGCGTATTTCAGCTTTTAGAATTTTTTAAAGCTTTTATTGCCAAACGGTTTGCGTGGTGCATTTTCGTCACGGCGTTCACGGTTGCCGTAGCTGTTACCATCCTGACGTGGTTCTCGGTTGCCGTAGCTATTGCCATCTTGATGACGTTCACGGTTGCCATAGCTGTTACCATCTTGGCGACGTTCACGGTTGCCATAGCTGTTGCCATCTTGGCGACGTTCGCGGTTGCCATAGCTGTTACCATCTTGATGACGCTCACGGTTGCCGTAACTGTTACCGTCTTGGCGTGGTTCGCGGTTGCCGTAACTGTTACCGTCCTGACGACGTTCACGCGGTGCAAAACCTGTGTTTTGTGCAGCTTCTTCGGTGTCACGACGTTGCTGACGCAAGAAACCACCACGACGTGCTGCCAATGGTTTTTCTTGCATACGCTCATTGCGACGTTTTGCCATGCCGTACAAACCTGTGCCTTGACGTGGTTTTAATTCAACTGCTTTGGCAAGGTTGTCGATGTCATTTTTATCCAATTCCATCCAGCGACCTGTACGCAATTCACGCGGTAAAATTACCGTGCCGTAACGGGTACGCAATAGACGGCTGACTTTCAGACCTTGTGATTCAAAAATACGACGAACTTCGCGGTTACGACCTTCTTTTACCACCACTTGATACCAGCGGTTAATACCATCACCGCCAATTTCAGAGAAAGATTCAAACTTGGCAGGGCCATCATCTAGCACTACGCCGCGCAGCATGTTGTTTTTCAGTTGTGGTGTCACTTCACCCATCACACGAACTGCATATTCACGTTCAATTTCGTTCGATGGGTGCATTAAACGGTTGGCTAATTCACCATCGTTGGTGAATAGCAATAAACCTGTCGAGTTAATGTCCAGACGACCAACCATTACCCAACGATCATTGGCAATTGCAGGCAGGTTATCAAATACAGTTGGGCGCTGTTCAGGGTCGTTGCGTGAGCAAATTTCGCCTTCTGGTTTATAGTAAATCAGAACACGACGACGAATTTCATCTTCAATTTGGAACTGAACTTTACGACCATCGATGCGAAGCTCATCACCTGGTTCGATACGTTCACCCACTTGGGCAACTTGGCCGTTGACACTCACACGACCAGCGGCAATGACTTCTTCCATATAACGGCGAGAACCCAAGCCTACTCGTGCGAGTACCTTTTGCAACTTTTCACTCATGACAGCATAACCTTAGAAATGATCATCAACAGTTTACCTATTCAAGACACAGACGCAGATGCATCGAGTGCCATGAAAGCTTCCTTGGCATCCTGTAGGGGAGGCAATTGACTTAAGGAATTCAAGCCAAACGCATTTAAAAATTGAGGCGTTGTAACCAACAACGCAGGTCTTCCTGGGAGTTCTCGGAAACCTGATTCTTTAATCCAGTTCCAATCAAACAATGTACGTAAAATTTGACTATTGTTTGATACTCCGCGAATTTGTTCAATATCTGCACGGGTCACAGGTTGGTGGTAGGCAATCACAGCCAGTATTTCTAGCAGTGAGGGTGAAAGTCGGGTCGGACGTTCAGGCCATACCTGTGTAATAATTGTACGATACTTTGCCCGCACCTGAAAACGGAAACCTTGTACGGTTTCGATCAGTTCAATCGAGCGACCATGTTGTAACATGGCCAATTGTTGTAAAAACTGGCGCAATTGCGCTTTGCTGTACTTATCTTGAAACGCTTCTTTCAGACGTGCTAAAGACACAGCACTGTCACTGGCAAAAATAATTGCTTCGAGTTGCATCAGCACTTCATGCTGTTGTTCGCCTTCAGACAAGCTTGAAATTATTGGTTCTGGATTCATGTCTGCGCCCCTTGAATGCTCAATGGTGCTTCAATACCGCTGCTGATAATGCACACTTTTTGCTGGCGGGTCAGTTCTAAAATCGCCATAAAGGTCACCACCATGCCCATGCGTCCCTGACTTGGTTTAAGCAACGCGTCAAAACTTAGTACTTCACCCGATGCGAGTTTGGCTTCAATAAATGCAATCCGTTCTTCAAGTAAAACAGGTTCTTGCAAAACTTGATGGGTGACAGGTTCAGGACGATTAAAAATACAGAACAAGGCATCACGTAATTGATCGGCTGCATAGCCAACATTATTGACTGCGGTATGCCCTAAGCTAAGATTGGTAGCAAAGGTATCGCGTTCCAAAACAGACATTTGCCCCAAGCGTTCAGCTGCTTGCTTGACTCTTAAATAGGTTTCTAAACGGTCAATCAGCTCTTGTTTTGGGTCTTTTTCAATGCTGCTGATACTTGCAGGTTTAGGCAACAACAGGCGGGATTTTAAATCGGCCAGTAATGCCGCCATCACCATATAATCGGCAGTCAGTTCAATATTTAGCGATTTCATGGCATCCATATACGACAAATATTGCGATGCAATCGGGGCAATATCTAACTGAAGTAAATCGAAGCCATTTTTTTGAATCAGGTAAATTAAAAAGTCGAGTGGTCCTTCGAAATGCTCTAACAGAATTTCAAATGCTGCAGGAGGAATATACAAATCCTCAGGAATCGACTCTTGCCACTCATCTAACACACGAATGTGTTGGGCAGGTTCCATCGCATTGTGGAGGGATTGATTCATTACAGTGTTGGGCCACGCGAATTTTCAAAAGCATGCAAATGCTATTTCCGCTTCAGATAAGAAGGAGATGGAGAAATAGCTCAGAATTAATAGCGGCTAGTCTAAAGGATATCGTGATTGAAATAAATCTGTTCTACGACCAAATATCAAAAAAAGCCTAAAATAAATCGGGATTGAGGGAGATTTAAGGCAAGTTGTAAAAATTAACTCATTCAATCTTTAAGTATTTATTTCTGTTTATTCTGTAATGCGTATTCAATCATTGCCATGCAGCTGTCTTGTAAACACAGATTACGAGTTTGCGATTGCGCTAAAAGTGCTTTACATAGTGCTGCATCTAAAAAGTAAGTATAAGAATCGGGAGGTTCAGGTATTGTTGCTGTGAATGCAGTTTGGGAACACACGATTGCATCGGAATCTAGCGTCCACGGATGTTGCACATAAATGTGCATCTCATCCGAAAACTGCTGCAAATTTAACAATACCTGAAATAAAGTCATCGGTTTAATTCGTGCAAGTAAGGCTTTTAAACCGTAGTGCTGTCAATCACTTTGCAGGTAGTGAATGCTTATTCAAAAGCACTCACATCTCCCACACCACGACGCACAATTTGCGGGTTGTCGCCCGATAAATCAATAATACTGGTGGTGCTAAGTGTGCCTAAGCCACCATCAATCAGTACATCAATACGTTTGTTGAGTTGTAGATCAATCTCGTATGGATCATCTAAAGGGTCTTCTTGCCCCGGTAAAATCAGGGTACTGGTCAGTAACGGTTCGCCTAATTCTTTAAGCAGCATGCGACAAATAGGGTTGCTTGGAATACGCAAACCAATGGTTTTTTTATTGGGATGCATCAAGCGACGTGGAACTTCACTGGTCGCAGGTAAAATAAATGTGGTGACCGCAGGCGTATTGTTTTTCAGCAGACGATACATGGCATTGTCCACTTTGGCGTAGGTGGCAATATCCGATAAATCGGCACAAATAATGGCGTATTGGTGTTTTGCGCCTAAACCACGAATTTGTGAAATGCGCTCCATCGCGTTTTTATTACCAATTTGGCAACCAATCGCATAAGCAGCATCGGTTGGATAGACCACCACATCGCCTGCGCGTATGCGTTCAACCGCTTGGCTGATTAGACGCGGCTGTGGATTTTCAGGATGTACTCTTAAATGCAACATATGAATTCCTCAGTAGCGTAAATGTGACGTTAGGCTCATTATGAAAGGGGATTGATGTCAGTTGCAATCATTGCCTTGTGCTTTATTGCATTTAATCCAAATTTTTTCGTTCAAACTCTGCAATTTGTAATGTTTTGCCACCTCGGGTGCAGTAACAAATACATTCAATAAAGCGTTTTGCATCGCGTGGTAATTTGGCTTCTCCGTTAAAATAACGCTGTACTTGGGCAAAGACATTGTCTTTAAATGTGCGGCCATCTCCACCTTCACCGGTCAGGTTATCTAAAGATACACGGAATTTACGTCCAAACGCTTGAGCAAATAGCCATTCAATGGCTTGAGGCTTAATTTCAACCTGTTCAAATAAGGCTTGTTGTTCCTGAGTGCGACCATCGGGAGCATACCAATAGCCTAAGTCTGGCAATAAACGTCGTTGTTCGCCTGCAATGCACCAATGGCTAATTTCATGCAAGGCACTATTAAAGAAACCATGTGCAAATTGAATTCGTGCAGGCTGTGTTACCGTGGCAGGAAAGTACTCAGGTTCAAAATCACCTTTGACCAAGTTCACATTTAGGTGGGAAAACCAGTGATTAAAGTGTAAGATGAGCCAGTCCACCTGTTCCGTTTCTGTATTGAGTTTTGCCCAGTCCGAGAGTTGCACTTGGGGGTGCGAAGTGTCAGAATTGGTGGTTGGAAGTGTGCTCACAAGTGATGAAAAATTCACTTCTGTTTGCGGCTGCAACAGATGCATGACTGTGTTACCCAAAATTGGTCTGTCTAAATAAGTACAAAATTGTATCTTAATCTTTGACAGAGTACTGATGAATTTGTAGAATTGCCGCCTTAATTATGTCAGCAAATACCTTTCCGGCACAGATTGAGCCGTTTAAATGGGCTGAACAGGGCTTTACATGGTCAGGTAACCTGCCATTGTCTCGCTTTGCTCGTATCGCCCGTGAAGCTGTTGGATCAATTGATGATCAATTGGTTAACATAGACTGTAAGCTATCAATGGATGCGTATCATCGCATTGTATGGCTAGATGGTCATATTGAAACGAGAGTTCCAATGGAATGCCAGCGCTGCTTGGGTTCTGTAGAAATAGACCTCGTTTCAGATTTTCATCTAGCTCTTGTGGATGATGAGTCACTGATAGAGCGCTTGGATGAGGATGCTGATTTCATTGTATTAGGTGAAAGTGAAGCCACCACCAAAGGCGATTATGATTCGCCTGCGACGGCTAATTTACTGTCACTTATAGAAGATGAATTGTTATTGTTGTTGCCTTTATCTCCTAAGCATGACGCTTGCGAGCATAAGCATCAACCTGCCATTCAGAACATTGCCGAAGAAAAACGTGATAATCCGTTTGATGTTTTGGCAAGTTTGAAAGGTAAACTTAACTGAAAATTATGTTATAATTTTTAGTTAAGACAACTCAATTTGTTCTGATCCATTTTTTCGATCTTTGTAAGGAGCCATCATGGCCGTTCAGCAAAACCGTAAAAGTCGCTCTCGCCGTGACATGCGCCGTTCACATGACGCTTTAACCGAGAATGCATTAACTGTAGACCAAGCTACTGGTGAAACTCATCGTCGTCACCACGTAACTAAAGATGGTTTCTACCGTGGTCGTCAATTATTCGCTAAAGCAGATGCTGAATAATTGGTGATGTATTAAGCGTCAAGCTTAGTAGAAAAAATGGGAGCGTAAGCTCCCTTTTTTTGTGCCCGATTTTTGTTGTATTTGGCAATTACTAAAAACAAAATTAAGTGTTAAATTTCCGCTCCATAACTGAGCTTACATGAGAAGGTGTGGGTTGTAGCTGCAAAAAACTACAATTTGCGCATCTTAATTAAAGGATTTTTTATGTCTGCTAAACGACTCGAGCAAGTAGCTCAAGCCACTAAAACTGCATTTGTCTTTCCTGGTCAAGGCTCACAAAAAGCCGGTATGTTGGCTGAGCTTGCAGAACAGTTTAGCGGTGTGCGCGAAACATTTGCAGAAGCCTCTGAAGCGATTGGCTTTGACTTATGGCACATTGCACAAAGTGGTGAAGGTTTAGACCAAACAGAATTTACTCAGCCTGTATTACTCACTGCAAGTATCGCTTTATGGCATGTGTGGTTAGAGTTGGGTGGTGTTGCACCAAAATATTTGGCAGGACACTCATTGGGCGAATACAGCGCATTAGTAGCTGCAGGAAGCTTGAGCTTGGGCGATGCCGTTAAACTGGTAAACTTGCGCGGCAAATTAATGCAAAACGCTGTGCCACAAGGTCAGGGCGCAATGGCTGCCATTTTAGGCCTTGAAGATGCCAAAGTGCTTGAGCTATGTGAACAAGTGAATGTGCAAGGTCGTGGCTCGGTAGAAGCAGCCAACTACAATGCACAAGGGCAAGTGGTTATTGCAGGCGATAAAACTTTAGTCGAAGCAGTAATGGCATTGGCCAAAGAAAATGGCGGTAAAGCCATTGCCCTGCCTGTATCTGTACCTTCACACTGTTCATTGATGAAACCTGCTGCCGAACAGTTTGCACAAGCTTTGGAACAAACTGCCATTGAGCTACCGCGTATTCCTGTAATACAAAATGTCAACGCTGGAATCGCGGCAGATGTTGCGCAATTAGGTCAGGCACTCACTGCGCAATTGTACCAATCGGTGCAGTGGACACAAACCATGCAATACCTACAAGATCAGGGTATTGAATATATCGTGGAATGTGGCCCAGGCAACGTATTGGCGAATCTTGCGAAGCGTTTACCGAATATCGAAAAAGCATTCCCACTCGACACACAAAGTCGTATGGAAGATGCACTAAATGCCATTTTAGTGGCAGAAGGGAAAATTGCATGACACAAGAACGTAAAGTTGCATTAGTCACAGGTGCAAGCCGAGGGATTGGTGCAGCCATCGCTCAGCAACTCATTCAAGACGGTTTTTTTGTGGTAGGTACTGCCACTTCTGAAGCGGGCGCAGAAAAATTATCGGCAAGTTTTGCAGAAAACGGTGCAGGTAAAGTATTGGATGTCCGTGATGGTGCAGCCATTGATGCATTGGTTTCTGAAATTGAACAAAGCTATGGTTCAGTTTTGGTTTTAGTTAACAATGCGGGCATTACCAAAGATAATTTGTTACTGCGTATGTCAGAAGATGATTGGGATGACATTCTCAACATTCACTTAAAGGCAGTTTACCGTTTATCTAAACGTGTCTTGAAGGGCATGACCAAAGCACGTTTTGGACGCATTATTAATATTAGTTCTGTGGTAGCACATTTTGCGAACCCAGGACAAGCGAACTATTCTGCGGCAAAAGCCGGTATTGAAGCATTCAGCCGTAGCCTTGCCAAAGAAATGGGCAGTCGTCAAATTACAGTAAACTCGGTTGCTCCGGGCTTTATTGCAACTGAAATGACAGATCAGCTAAGTGAAGAAATTCGCAAAAAAATGAGTGAGCAAGTGGCATTAAACCGTTTAGGTGATCCACAAGATATCGCAAATGCAGTGAGTTTCTTGGCTTCTGACAAAGCTGGTTACATCACTGGTACAGTGTTACACGTAAATGGTGGTTTATACATGAGCTAAGCTCAAGTATAAACTTTCAAAATTTTATAGATTCAATTAAACTAACGGCATTAAAAACGCCACAAGCAATGAGGAGAATTCCTGTGAGCGATATCGAACAACGCGTTAAACAAGCGGTTGCAGAACAACTTGGTCTTAAAGCTGAAGAAATCAAAAACGAAGCATCTTTTATGGATGACTTAGGTGCTGACTCTTTAGACTTAGTAGAGCTTGTAATGTCTTTCGAAAACGATTTTGACATCACAATCCCAGACGAAGATTCTAACGAAATCACAACAGTTCAATCAGCAATCGACTACGTAACTAAAAAACTTGGTTAATTGTTGATTTCAGCTCTGCTGAAATGAAAGCCACCGCAAGGTGGCTTTTTTATGCGCTGTCGTTTTTACAATCGAATATGAAAAAGGCGCATTTTGTTAAATGTGTGATGTAGCTTACATTTTGTTACCAGGCTAGTGTCTAATCACAACCGAAGTCGCTTATTTTTTTAGTTATAAATGAATGAGAACAGAAACGTGCTTATGTAAGTGAGCGACGCTTTATAACAGCAGAAAAAAATAGGAGTACCTCATGGGTCTTTTTGATTTTGTAAAAGGGATTGGTAAGAAAAATACAGCACCTGCAGAGCCACAAGCTGCACCAAGCACACCTGCAGAACCATCAGCACAAGAAATTGCCAATAAACTTTTGGGGCATGTGAAAAGTTTAGGCTTACCTGTGACAGGTTTATCGGTGAGTTATAACGCAACTACTGACTTAGCGACAGTGCGTGGACAGGTCAACAGTCAGGCAGACCGTGAAAAAATTATTCTTGCAGTGGGTAATATTGACCATGTTGCACAAGTAGATGATCAACTCACAGTTTCAACCCCAGAACCAGAAAGCAAGTTCTATACAGTAAAATCAGGCGATACCTTATCTAAAATTTCTAAAGAATTTTATGGGGATGCCAACCAATACAACAAAATCTTTGAAGCTAACCGTCCATTACTAAAAAATGCCGATGACATTTTCCCAGGACAGGTGTTGCGTATTCCTGCATAAATGTGAGCAGCCTGAATAAAGGCGCGTGATGCGCCTTTATTTATTTTGTTTTTTGTCGTTTTTGGGCTGTTGGATTATTGTCCTATTCTCATAATGAACAAAAGAAGTAAAAAAACGGCATTGTTGTATAAATATTTTGTAAGATAACGATTTTTAAAGGTTTATGGAAGTTTTAATAATAAATAAATTAAAAAAATCAAATTGTTAGGTATTTGCACAACCTAGCCATTAAATACTCGATCGTATCTTTAAAAAAACCGCCATGAATGGCGGTTTTCTCAATGACAACTCATGTGTCTCACAACGATATTTTATGTGTCGCGATATTACCAGCTCAACGCACCGCCCGTCTGATAATCAGTCACACGCGTTTCAAAGAAGTTCTTCTCTTTACGCAAGTCCATCATTTCAGACATCCATTGGAACGGGTTGTTTACGCCAACAAACTGTTCAGGTAAACCGAGCTGACTTAAACGACGGTTACAGATGAATTTCAAATATTCTTCCATCATACCTGCATTCATGCCCAACACACCACGTGGCATAGTGTCACGCGCATATTCAATTTCAAGCATCGTGCCTTCAAGAATCATTTGAATCACTTCTTGCTGGAATTCTGAAGTCCACAAGTGCGGGTTCTCAATCTTGATTTGGTTAATCATGTCGATACCAAAGTTCAAGTGCATAGATTCATCACGTAAAATGTACTGGAATTGCTCTGCAACACCGTTCATTTTGTTACGACGACCCATCGACAAGATTTGGCTGAAACCGCAGTAGAAGAAAATACCTTCAAGTACACAATAGAATGCGATTAAGTTGCGTAGCAAAATTTGGTCGTTTTCTGGTGTACCTGTTTTGAAAGTAGGATCACTTAAAGATTGCGTATACTTCAAGCCCCATGCTGCTTTACGCGCAACCGATGGTACTTCGCGGTACATATTGAAGACTTCGCCTTCATCCATACCTAACGATTCAATACAGTACTGGTAAGCGTGAGTGTGAATCGCTTCTTCAAAGGCTTGACGCAAAATGTACTGGCGGCATTCTGGGTTGGTAATGTGGCGATAAATAGCCAATACCAAGTTATTAGCAACCAATGAGTCTGCAGTAGAGAAGAAACCAAGTGAACGCATAACAATGGTGCGCTCATCTTCAGTTAAACCATTTTCAGACTTCCACAACGCGATGTCGTGGTTCATGTTCACTTCTTGCGGCATCCAGTGGTTTGCACAACCATCTAGATATTTTTGCCATGCCCATTCGTATTTGAACGGTACAAGCTGGTTTAAGTCTGCACGACAGTTGATCATGGCTTTATCATCAACCTGTACGCGAGATGCACCCATTTCTAGTTCTTCAAGACCAGGTGCAACGTCCAATTGATCTAGAGCGTTAGATGCTCTTGCCAACGGATCGGTTGAATCTGTTGCTCTACTTCTAGGGGCTGCAGCGGGTTGTGCAGCTGCCACAGGCGTCTGTGGTTGCTCTGCATGAGATACCATCTGCGTATCATGCGCTTTTTGCGGCTCGACGGGCGCAGACTTGTGTTCAGGAGCAGCCGGTTTTTGCGAATCATCTTCGAAATCGTCCCAACTTAGGATAGACATATCAATTCTCTCTTCGTTGCTTTATATCTTTTATGGACATCCAGCTACGCTGAGATGTCTTAATATACGCTTAATTTGTGAAAGCAAAATTAAGTTTTGCTCATCTTGGTCTGAAAAATGTACATTCCGACCAATTTGCTCACGACTTATTTTGCTTTCGCTGTTGTTTTGCCGCTTGTACCCAAAAGTAAGCTATTGGTGCGTAAAACAATACTACAAAGGAAACCAGCAAGACCGCGAGTCCTAACATATAGTTGTGGGTCATGTGTGGCATGGTGGATTCCTTTGTTTGTTAAGTTGAGAGGCTTTTCAGCCTCTCTATTTGCTACCAAAAACTTAATTGATTTGGATAGCTGCGACAGTGTGCACAAACATTTTCCCACCGATTAAATCGGTATCGAACATAAGCACGAACACTAACGCCTCGAGGATAAGTACAATTACTCATCGATCAGCTCCTGATTACAAAAAGGAGCTTCCAGAGGAGTGACTCATACTCTAAATTTTGCTAAAGTAATCTTCGTTAGATCTGCAAATTTAACAATGATTACCCTTGCTACTTTCTAGAGTGTTTCTCAACCTCTGAAAGCTTGGGTTTTCAAATCAATGGTCTGTCACTTGTGATAGGCCATTTTTTATTGCTTACAACTTACTTTTTTCTATATCCACATCTCCTATTTGTATTAGTTTGCTTGGAATCCCTCTAAATTCCTCTTTAGCAAAGGGGGGATTTGCATCCCGCCATTTGCTTCGAGGAATCCCCCTCCTTTTAGGAGGGTTAGGGGAGGTCAAGTCGCATATTACTGACAAGCTTCACAATCAGGATTATCAATACTACATGCCATTGGCACTGGTGCTGCTTGAGCAAAATCTTCATCAACAGCTGCAGACGCTTCTGGTGTAACGGCTGCCACAGGGGCTGCTGTTACTGTTGCAGGTTTTACTGCGTTCAATGCGCCCGTGTTAATGGTCGATTTCTCTGCAGACGTTGCACCCAATGCACGTAGGTAATAAGTCGTTTTCAGACCACGTAACCATGCCATTTTATAAGTCAGGTCAAGTTTCTTACCGTTTGCACCTGCAATATACAAGTTCAACGATTGCGCCTGATCAATCCATTTTTGACGACGTGATGCTGCATCTACAATCCAGCGTGGTTCAACTTCAAACGCAGTCGCAAAAATCGCTTTCAATTCTTCAGGAATACGTGAAATTTTTTGTACTGAACCTTCAAAGTGTTTCAGGTCATTCACCATCACAGAATCCCACAAATCACGCTCTTTCAATGCACGAACGAGGTAAGGGTTGATTACTGTAAATTCACCAGACAAGTTCGATTTCACATATAAGTTTTGGAATGTCGGCTCAATAGACTGAGAAACGCCACAAATATTTGAAATGGTTGCAGTCGGTGCAATCGCCATCACGTTTGAATTACGCATACCGTCTTTTTGAACTTTGGCACGTAAGCTGTCCCAATCCAAACGCTGTGTACGGTCTACTTCAAACATACGTTCTGGACGCGATTTCGCCACAATGTCTAAAGAGTCAATTGGTAAGATGCCTTGATCCCACAATGAACCTTTAAATGTTTCGTAAGTACCACGCTCAACCGCTAAGTCGCTAGACGTTTGAATCGCGTAGTAGCTGATCACTTCCATAGATTCATCGGCAAATTCAACTGCAGCGTCTGAACCATAAGCCAAGTTCATTTCATAAAGCGCATCTTGGAAGCCCATGATGCCCATGCCCACAGGGCGATGTTTCAAATTTGAATTGCGTGCTTGTGGTACAGCGTAGTAGTTGATGTCGATGACGTTGTCGAGCATACGTACTGCAGTTTTAATAGTACGTGCCAATTTCTCACGGTCTAACACACCACCTTGAACGTGTTGTACAAGGTTGATAGAACCCAAGTTACATACCGCGATTTCATCTTGGTTAGTATTGAGGGTAATTTCAGTACACAAGTTAGATGAGTGCACTACGCCAACGTGTTGTTGCGGTGAACGTAAGTTACATACGTCTTTGAATGTGATCCACGGGTGACCTGTTTCAAACAACATTGACAACATTTTGCGCCATAAGTCCTTCGCACGAAGTTTCTTATGCAGCATGTTGGTTTCTTTGGCAATGCTTTCGTAGTACGCATAACGCTCGGCAAAAGCTTCGCCCGTCAAGTCGTGCAAGTCTGGTGTTTCAGATGGCGTGAACAGTGTCCATTCTGCATCTTCAAAGACACGCTGCATGAACAAGTCAGGCACCCAGTTCGCTGTGTTCATGTCATGGGTACGACGACGGTCATCCCCTGTGTTTTTACGCAGCTCTAGGAATTCTTCGATGTCTAAGTGCCAAGTTTCTAAGTACGCACATACCGCACCTTTACGCTTACCACCTTGGTTGACCGCAACAGCTGTATCGTTCGCAACTTTAAGGAACGGAACAACACCTTGAGATTTACCGTTTGTTCCTTTGATGTATGAGTTCAAGGCACGTACTGGCGTCCAGTCATTACCTAAACCACCTGCCCATTTAGACAGCATCGCGTTGTCACGCATTGCGCCATAAATGTTGTAAAGGTCATCTGAAATTGTAGTTAAGTAACAGCTTGATAACTGTGGACGTAGTGTACCTGAGTTAAACAGGGTAGGCGTAGAAGCCATGTAGTCGAAGCTAGACAATAAGTTATAGAACTCGATTGCACGTGCTTCACGGTCATCTTCATTAAGCGCCAGACCCATTGACACACGCATAAAGAACAATTGTGGAAGTTCAAAGCGTACGCCATCTGAGTGAATGAAATAACGGTCAAATAAAGTTTGCAGACCTAAATAGGTAAACTGGTTTGAGCGTTCAGGCTGAATCGCTGCAGCAAGTTTGGCAAGGTCAAACTCAAGTAAGTCTGCAGAAAGCAAATCAAGTTCTACACCTTTTTTCAGGAAAGTTTCTAATGCTTCGCCTTCAGGTGTATCTGTTGCCAAACCTAAAAATTCTAAGCCTGTTGCTACCAAGTCATTACGCAATAAACGCGCAGTCACATAGGTATAGTTCGGCTCTTGCTCAATACGGGTACGAGTCGCCATCATCATGGTGGTTGAGATGTCAGACTCTTTTACACCGTTGTAGAGGTTTTTCACGGTTTCATCAATGATGGCATCTACATCAATGCCTTCTAAACCTTCTGCCGCTTTATTCACGGTTGCTTTTAACGCACCTAAATCTAGTGGTTTAAGCTGACCGTTTGCATCAGTCACTTGTAAAGTTGGGTGATGGTTTTCACCTGCTTGCTTACGCGCTTCTGAGCGTTGTTCACGGTAGATGACATAAGCACGAGCAACTTTTTGCTCGCCTGTACGCATGAGCGCAAGTTCAACTTGGTCTTGAATTTCTTCAATGTGAATAGTTCCGCCAGACGGTAAACGGCGGTTGAATGTGTTCAACACCATTTCAGTCAGTTGTTCGATCCGATCATGAATGCGGCTTGAATCGGCGCTTTGTTGACCTTCTACAGCCAAAAACGCTTTGCCAATTGCAACTGCAATTTTTTCAGCATCAAAAGCGGCAACATCACCAGTGCGTTTAATCACTTGTAATTGACCAGGGGTTGAGGTGATTACGCTCATGTCAGCATAGCTCCATTGTCATCTATTGTTATGTTTATGGACCATTAAACTGGGCAAAACTTAGGCCGCAGTGATTGAGGGATAAACACAAGACTTAGTGGTTTAAAATTGAATTGAACACAAGATACGGGAAAATTGAGGGTAGATCAATATTGACTTTTTCTTTTAAATTTTGACTATTTTAGGATTCAAATTTATCTCAAAAATACCGAATTTTGTCCTTTGGGCTATAAGCCTTATCAGACAAGGGCATAGCATAGCAAAGCTCGGAAAAACTGCTTATAGATAACCTTGTGGATAACTTGAAAAGTTAGGAGATAATTTTTCCAAAGGCGGCAAAGGCTTGATCTAGTGCAAAAAATACCCATTTTGTAACTTTATATTTCTTAAATATGTTTAAAAATCACCAAAACTAGAAAAGTGCTATAAATTCAATGCTTAATAAAAATATAACAAAATAATACGCAGATGTATCAGTTTGGTGAACAGTATCTTGTTTACAATGTAAACGTGTGTATATTGCAAATTATATCAAGACCTATCTCTCAGATTTTAAAAGGATAGGTCGAATCCAATAAAGGGACAGGTTATGAGTCAAGAAGAAAAGTTACCAAAAATTTTAATTGTTGAAGATGATGAACGCCTTGCACGACTTACGCAGGAATACTTAATTCGCAATGGTTTAGAAGTTGGGGTAGAACCAGATGGCAACCGCGCGATTCGCCGTATTATTGCCGAGCAACCCGATCTTGTGGTGCTAGATGTGATGTTACCAGGTGCCGATGGTTTAACCATTTGTCGTGAGGTTCGTCCACATTATCATCAACCGATTTTAATGCTGACTGCGCGTACTGAAGATATGGATCAGGTGCTAGGTCTAGAAATGGGTGCAGATGACTATGTTGCAAAACCTGTGCAGCCGCGCGTATTGTTGGCGCGTATTCGTGCTTTATTACGCCGTACCGACAAAGTGACTGAAGATGAAGTGGCACAGCGCATTGAATTTGATGATTTAGTGATTGATAACGGTGGTCGTTCTGTGACTTTAAATGGTGAACTGGTTGATTTCACCAGCGCAGAATATGACTTGTTATGGTTATTGGCTTCAAATGCAGGGCGTATTTTATCTCGTGAAGATATTTTTGAGCGTCTGCGTGGTATTGAATATGATGGTCAAGACCGTTCAATTGACGTGCGTATTTCACGTATTCGTCCAAAAATTGGCGATGATCCTGAAAATCCAAAACGTATTAAAACTGTGCGCAGTAAAGGTTATTTGTTCGTTAAAGAAACCAACGGCATGTAATACGCTTTTTTCTGAGTCAAATACTGACTCAAATATAAAATAAGTCACATAGGACGGGTTTTGTGCTTAAACACAGTATATTCTTGCGCATATATGCAGGATTGGTGATCTTAGTTGCAGTAGTTGCCATTTTGGCGTACTTATTGGTGCAAATCATCAACTATCAGCGTGCGCAAGAATATCGTGAGTCTTTAACTGATGGTATGGCTTATATTATTAGTGAAGGGATTGCACGACAGCAAAACGAACAGCAAAAGAAAGACTGGATTTCTGATGCATCCGATTTGCTGGAATTGCCCATCTACTATGTGCAGGCAGACAAAGTAGATTTGTCGCGCGCAGAGCTTAGACGGATTAAAGAACGTAAAGCGGCTGTGCGCTATAATGCCGAAAATATGATTGCCTATATTATTTTGGGTATGAAAGATGATCCAAATCATTATTTATATATCAAGGCAGATAAAATTACAGAACGGCAAATGAAAGCTTTGCCGATTTTTGTTTTAGATTATTTGGTGTATTACCCGGGTCAGGAAAAAGAATATCTAGCCAAAATTCAGCAGCACTTTTCTTATCCAGTCAATATTAAAAATATTCAGGAACTGCCACTCGATTCTGAACAGATTGGGCGTTTAAGACTCGATCACAGCATTATTTTATATCGTGACAATGCCACCGTGCGTGGTACAACCATCTCGATTGTGTCACCGATGCCAAATTCACCCTCAGAAGTCTTGGTTTTAGGGCCTGTGCCGTTATTTAACTGGATGCCATTCCAGTTGGCAGCAGGCATTACCTTGCTCAGTATGTTTATGTTGAGCTTGGGGGTTTATGGTTTGATCTTGCCTATGCAACGTAAGATCCGCCAAGTGAACTATGCCTTAAACCGCACCAAATCGGGTGATTTAAACATGCGTTTGCCTGTAGATGGCACAGATGAAATGGCAAGTTTGGCATCTAGCTATAACAGCATGTCTGACCATATTCAGCGTTTGATTGAAGCGCAGCGTGAACTGATGCGCGCTGTATCGCATGAGCTGCGCACGCCTGTGGCACGTATTCGTTTTGGTATGGAAATGCTGGCAGAAGAAGATGATTACGAATATCGCTTACAGCAAGTCGAAATGATTGATAAAGATATTGAGGCTTTAAACACCTTGATTGATGAGATCATGACCTATGCCAAACTTGAACAGGGCATGCCATCTTTAGAAATTGAAAAGATCGTTTTGGTTGAAGTGCTAGAGCAGGTGGCTACGGAAACAGAAGCATTGAAAACCCAAAAAGATATTCAATTGCTTGCCCCACCTGTGACTTTGGAAGTGGAAGCTGAACGCCGTTACTTGCACCGTGTGGTACAGAACTTGGTGGGCAATGCAGTCCGTTACTGTGACCATAAAGTCTTGATCAGTGGCGGTATTAACGAACAAGGCATGGCCTATGTTTGTGTGGAAGATGATGGGCCGGGGATTCCCGAACAAGACCGAGAACGTGTATTTGAAGCCTTTGCTCGTTTAGATGACAGCCGCACCCGTGCTTCAGGTGGTTATGGTTTAGGTTTGTCTATTGTAAGCCGCATTGCTTATTGGTTTGGTGGCAAAATTGAAGTCGATCAGAGTCCGAACTTGGGTGGTGCACGTTTTATGATGGTTTGGCCTGCCAAACGGTTTAGTAAGGCAAGAAAAAAAGTCGCAGCAGAGAAAGAGAAAACTACAGATTCATTGACTTGATTTGAGTGTACTAAAACTTTTCTCAGACATAAAAACCAGTGCAGTTCAAGGCACTGGTTTTTTATCGCTTTTTTATCTCTATGCAGATCAATCTACAGCTTAGTGCGATTCTTTATATTGCTGATCGGCCTGTTCAAAACGGTCTGTCACTTCATGACTTGGCGCTTTACCCAATAAACTCACCACGACAATCGCAATCCAAGAACAGACAAAGCCCGGAATAATTTCATAAATACCCGTATCTGCCCAAAGGTTTTTCCAAAGAATGACCATAAGTGCGCCGACAACCATCCCCGCCAATGCACCATTTAAAGTCATGCGTTTCCAGAACAAAGACAAAATGATTAGTGGACCAAATGCTGCACCGAAGCCTGCCCAAGCATAAGAAACCAATCCCAAGACTTTTGATTCAGGATTACCCGCCATCCAAATAGCAAGCAGCGCAATCATGAGTACCATGCCGCGTCCGACCCACACCAATTCATTTTGTGAGGCATTTTTACGCAGGAACGATTTGTAAAAATCTTCGGTTAAAGTACTTGAACAGACCAAAAGTTGACAGCTTAGGGTACTCATCACAGCAGCTAAAATTGCAGCCAGTACCACACCTGCCACCCACGGATTAAACAGGATTTTGGTCAATTCCATAAATACTGTTTCAGGATTGGCATTGACCACACTTGCCAGTTCAGGATGTTGCTGGAAGTAGGCGATACCAAAAAAGCCCGCAGCCACCGCACCGCCTAAACATAAGGTCATCCATGTCATGCCAATACGACGTGCATTCGGAATAGACTTGACTGAATCAACTGCCATAAAACGCACTAAAATATGTGGCTGTCCAAAATAGCCTAAGCCCCATGCCATGAGGGAAATGATCGCGACCCAGCTTAAATCTCCGACTAAATTCAGCGCCTGCGGACGAGCCGCTTCTAAAGCAAGTGTGACTTGGCTTAGGTCAGAAAAGCTGAGTAGGGTAATGATAGGGGTCAGCAAGAGCGCAAAAATCATCAAGCCAGCCTGAATGGTGTCCGTCCAGCTGACTGCCAAGAAACCACCAATAAACACATAGCTGATGGTGGCAATAGCACTAATCCACAATGCAGTGCTATAAGGCAGATCAAACATACTTTCAAATAAGCGCGCACCTGCAACCATGCCCGAAGCACAATAAATCGCAAAGAAAATTAGAATTACGCAGGCAGATACAATCCTTAAAATTTTTCTTTGATCATTAAAACGGTTAGAAAAATAATCAGGCAAAGTCAGTGCATTGTGCTGTACTTCGGTGTGTACTCGTAAACGACCTGCCACCAAAAGCCAGTTTAGCCATGCGCCAATAATCAGACCAACGGCAATCCACATTTCAGACAAACCTGAAAGATAAATGGCACCGGGTAAGCCCATCAGCAACCAGCCACTCATATCGGATGCGCCTGCAGAAAGTGCAGTGACAAAACTGCCAAGGCGACGACCACCTAAAATGTAGTCCGAGAAATTTCGAGTCGCGCGATAAGCTAATAAACCAATGACAATCATGGCGACAATATAAAACAGGAAAGTAATAATGGTGGGGTTGAGTGCGCTCATACAGTATCCATTTGGGTTTTGGACAGTCGATGAAAATACAGACTGCTGCTAGACGTGAGTCACTCAATTTTGTGAGTGCAGACATCTCATCTGCGGTGCTGATTTCATCAAGAAACGCGAAATTTAACCATACATTAAAAAATATTTCAGATTTTTTTCTGAATGGGCATAAAATAGGCAGCTTGAAAGCTGCCTATCATCTTGATGTTTATCTGATTTGCTTATGGATTATTGCGACCCATAACACCACGAATGGTATTCAGGACATCTGCAGGTAAGACCACAGTTTTGGCATTGTTGGATTTCGCCATATCTTGCATGGCTTTTACATATTGCTCACCCAATAAGTACGCCACAGGAATTTCTTTATCACCTACCGCAGAGCTGACCATTTCAATGGCACGTTGAGAAGATTCTGCCAATACAACTTGCGCTTCTGCATCACGACGTGAAGCTTCCAAACGACCATCGGCTTCTAAAATAGCCGCTTGTTTTTCACCATCGGCTTTGGTTACGGTAGCACGACGCTGACGTTCTGCTGCAGCTTGTTCTTCCATAGCTGCCTGCATGGTATGCGATGGTTTAATATCCTGAATTTCTACAGTTTTAAGGGTAATTCCCCAGTCTGAAATATCATCAGAAATGGCTGCTTTGAGTTTGGCTTTGATGTGATCGCGCGAAGACAAGGCATCATCCAAATCCATTTCACCCACAATAGAACGCAATGAGGTTTGAACAAGGTTTTGAATCGCCCAAGTATAGTTTTCAATGCCATACACTGCTTTTTCAGGAGTCGTGAGATTAATGTACGCTACCGCATTCATGAGCAGAACTGCGTTGTCACGGGTAATGACTTCCTGAGATGGAATATCTAATACAATATCTTTGGTGGTGACTTTATAGGCCACTTCATCGACATAAGGAATGACGAAGTTAAGTCCCGGTGCAAGTGTGGTGTGGTATTTACCCAGACGTTGCACAATCCACTTATAACCTTGCGGAACAATTCGCACGCCTTTAAAAATGGTAATTCCAACAAAGGCTAAAATCGCTAAAACAATAATAGATCCACCAGACATTTTAATTTCTCACTTTTTCGTTGTCATGTGCGCTGTGATGCGGCTGCACCACCAAATCATTACCCAAAATATCAATCACGCGAATACGATCTCCCACTTGCACAGGGCTTGTGGTGCGGCAGTTCCATTCGTCTGAACCAAGTACGGGCATCGGGAAACGGACTTTAATTTGATCATGTTCCAAGTTGGTTTGAATAACCATGCCAATTTGTCCAATAGTGGCTTCGCGTGACAAGCCTGCTTTGGTTTTATCGGTAGATAAGGGTTTGATAAATTTAAACCACGCCAAGGTACACAGTACCGACAAGATAATCCACATCACCAATTGGGTGGTGGTACCCATCATGGGGAACATCCAGTATAAAATACCGACCATGACTGCCCCAATACCAAACCATAAAGCGGCAAACGCAGGCAAGACCAGTTCTGAAAGCATTAACAGAACGCCTAGTACAAACCAGTGCCAAGGTTCAAGAACGAATTCCATACATCTACTCGCGTATTTTTACGATTGGTTAATTCTAATTGCTTAGAGAAACGCATCGACTTAAAAAGATGCGCTCTCATCACTTTAACAGATCAATAAGTTTATGAATATTAAAAAAATCACTGAATCCTAAAATTTCGGACGCGGTGCAGGTTTCAGCGCGGCAGGTGATTTTTTAAAGTTATTGATGGCTTGCAGAATTGCTTTGACCTGTAATTGTGCGGCTTTTTCACCTTCTAAAATGGTTTGGTTACTGGCTTTTAAATCTAGAGTACCAATATGTCCAACTTTAGGTTGAATCACGATATTGGCCTGCGCCAATTCCTGATTGATGCTTTGCTGCCCCATAATATTGAGGGTTTGATCGAGTAAGCCCCACATGCTGACAGGTTGATTGCCTGTCGGACGTGCAGAAATATCCACTGCAATGACTAAGTCGGCACCCATCGCTTTAGCCGTCTGTACGGGAATTGGGCTGACCAAGCCGCCATCCACATATTGTGTTCCGCCAATGGTGGCAGGTACAAAAACATTCGGAATACTGCAAGAGGCACGTACGGCTTGACCAGCATTGCCTTTAATAAAGTCGGCTTTACGTCCATTATCTAAACGTGTGGCAACGGCAGCAAAACGAATTGGAAATTTTTCAATCGGTTTATTGGCTACGTGTTGATTGACAAAGTCTTGTAACTTTTGACCTGCAATAAAACCCTGACGGTTTAAGGTTAAATCACGAATGTCGGATTCTTTAAAGGTTAGGGCAATATGTTGGAGCTGATAAGGACTTTTACCACTGGCGTATAAACTGCCGACAAAGCTGCCTGCACTGGTGCCTGTGACAATTTTTGGTTTAATCCCGTGAGACTCTAAAACTTTAATGACGCCAATATGTGCAAAACCTTTAGCACCACCGCCACCCAGCGCCAGTGCAATTACAGGTTCACGTGCTTGGATAGGTGTGGTGCTTGGCGGTGTTTTTGTTGTTTTGTCGCAGCCAGCCAAAGTTAGAGCTAGTACGCCCACTAAAGAATAACGAATCAGTTGCATATCAAATCTAAATTTAGATCAAAGAATATTGCGCCCATCTGAACAAAAAATAGAAACTTTGACTAGCCCTTTTTCAAAAGCTTTTGTAACGGTTTTGCCAACCAATGTGGATTTTTAGCCGAAAACTTGCCGTGATATTGCGTATAAATTGCATCTAAATCTTGAGCATAATCGCCCGTAGGATGAAACACGCCCAAAATATGAATGGTTTTGTGTGCATAATCAAAAGAGAACATCACAATTGGGATATTGGCGCCGTAGGCAATATGGTAAAAGCCACTGCGGATATTTTCGGCTTGTTTACGTGTGCCTTCGGGCGCCATACCAATCCAGATTTTTTCTTTTTTTCGTACAATCTCAATAATATCTTGGGTATGTCCTTGAGGAGAATGGCGCACCACAGGAATTACCCCAATCCAGTTTAAAAGTGGCTTGAGTGGGGTTTCAAATAAAGTGTGCTTACCAAAAATAGTAATTTGAATACCTAAACCGAGTAGGGCGGTAAAACCATTCCACGCATCAATATTTGACGTATGCGGTGAGATAATAGCAACTGCTTTGGGCAAGTTGGGAAATTCGCCCACCATTTGCCAGCCTTGCGCCAAAAAAATATTTTTAAATAAAGCACGACTGCTGGCTGTTCCACGTTGTGGAACTTGGTCGGGTAACTGTGGAAATTGCCGTGCACTGCGTGCAAAAGGATTGGTGATTTTCATGAATGCGATGTCATCCTGACGTGCGTGATTAACAACAAGAAAGACCCAATATCATGACGCATGACTCTAAATCTATTCAAGATATTAGACTTTCGCTTTGTCTGATTCATTGGCAAAATAGTCGAAATCTGAATGTGAAAGTGATGAAAAATAACAATCCATTATTCAAAAAATTAGTGTAGTACTGCGCTATTTTGATCTTTTGTCCCTGTTTAACCGAGATGCCATGCCCAATTTGCGCCAAACCTATTTGTTGTTATTTTCTCTGTATTGGGCGCAGGGCTTGCCTGTTGGCTTTATGACCCATGCCTTGCCTGTGATTTTACGTGCGCAAGGAGTGTCTTTGGCACACATTGGTGGTTTTGGTTTGTTAATGCTGCCGTGGTCAATTAAAGTATTTTGGGCACCTTTGGTGGATCGCTTTGGACATTCATATTTTGGGCATTATCGTAGCTGGATTTTGCCGTGCCAATGGCTGAGTGTTTTGGTGCTGATAGGGCTGTCTTTTTTACCGATTGAGTCCTTAAATCATCCTATCTATTTGTGGGTGTTTTTTGTGGCTTTGCTCGGTATGAACTTGGTCGGTGCAACCCAAGATATTGCCACCGATGGTTTGGCGGTCAATATTTTACAAGCCAAACAGCAACATTGGGGTAATACCTTTCAGGTGGTTGGTTCACGACTAGGCTTTATTGTCGGTGGTGGTGCAATTCTGTGGGCATTGGATTGGCTAGATTGGCAAAAAACTTTCTTAATTTTAGCGGGATTGGTGTTTTTAAATACCTTGCCAATTTTAATGTTTAAAGAGCCACAACATGCTGCTAAACAAGTGCTTGTTCAAGCTCAAAGTAAAATGTCATTTCACGCACGTCTTGCTGCGATTCGTGAATATCTGCGCTATTTTGTGGAAACGCCTGTACTGTACGCATGGCTATGGGTGTTACTCAGCTTTAAAATTGCCGATGGTTTGGCTGGCCCTTTATTAAAACCTTTAATGGTAGATTTAGGCTTAAGCTTTTCTCAAATTGGCATTTATGTGACCATGTTGGGAGCAATGGCCGCTTTGTTGGGTGCTGGCATCGCAGGGTTGATGCTGAAATGGTGGTCTAGAGCGCATGCCCTCATCATTTTTTCTGTGCTTAAAATTTTGAGTTTAGTGGCCTATGCTTATTTGGCTGAATTGTATGAACAGCAAGTTGATGTGGCACACTGGCTGATTTATAGCATTAATGCTGCGGAAGATTTTTGCTCTGCCATGTTACTTGTAGTGATGCTAACCTTGATTATGCAGTACAGTCGTAAACAATATGCAGGGACTGATTTTACATTTCAGGTTGCGATTATGGCGACTGTGAGCGGGGTACTTTATACCCTGAGTGGAATCTTAGGCGATGCTTTAGGCTACGCGAATTATTTACTGTTGATTTGTATTGTTGCGATTCTATGCTTTGTACTGATCTGGAAATGGGCAAAGCTTGCGAAAAGCGTTCAATCATCAGCACTTGAATAACAAGGTAGATCATCAAGACAGGATGACAGACCTAAACCACGTTAAAAAGTCATTGCGTGGAAAAAATAAAAGCGACCTTTAAAGAGTCGCTGGAGTATAAAAGGTATCCACATTAAAGCCAATACCGACCTCGTTTTTGTATTTTCAAAAATTATTATTTGCGCTTTCAGTGCTTCTCTTCGGCAGCGCAGGCAGTATAACGTTAAATTATGACAATCCTGCGACAATTTAAGTCGCATAGAGGTGTGTTGCAGCTAAAATCAACATATTCTAGCTGCGATATGCAGTATTGATTGCCAGTGTCCATTGTTGGTGATTACAACGCGGACAGACTTCATTGGCGTGTTCAAGTAAACGGACATGCCCACAATACATGCAGGCATAATACGTGTTTGGAGTTGTGCGGTTCACGGGTTGGTAAGCTTTAGGGAATAAGGGTAAACCATAGCGTGTGGCACCGCCATGAAAAAACAACATGCTGAATTTTCCATCACTTTCTAGTAAGCCAACACGTACTTGCCCTAAATGCTCCACGCCTTGTTGGCGCATTTCGGCAAAGAATTCATCATGCGACATTTTACCGTACTTAATTTTTTCTAAGACCAATTCACCATCTTCTACAATATATAGCGATTTACCTTCAATCAAATCTTCAAAGGGTTGGTATTTCATCATGAGCCATGTGGTCAGGCGATACATCCCAATCACCACTGTCATCACCACCAAGGCATGTACCAAGGGTAAATCTTCAGTGAACATAGGGTCGCCCGCAATAGAACCGAGCGATAAAATAATGGCCAATTCAAAAATAGAAAGCTGGCGTACTCCGCGTTTTCCTGTGAGGCGTAAAAATAGAATAATCATGCCAAACATGAGTGCAGCACGAATCATTAATTCTGCAACAAATGTCCATGTGGTGTCGTGAATGAAGATGGTGAACCAATCCATAGATTGTCTATTTTGTTATTTTGATGCTTGATACTATGCTTAAATTGAGTGGGTAAAATAGTGGTTTTGAGTAAAGAACTGCAATTATTTTAGTGGTTTAGAAACATAGAAATTTGTTATATTGCCTAAAAACTATAAATACAAAAATAATGAATCAGAAGATGAATTCACAACTATTACAATTTGCCAAATCTATGCGTCATGCTGCTACGGATGCTGAAAATTTGCTGTGGCAACTACTTAGTGCAAACGCTTTATGGTGCTCAAATTTAGACGTCCGTAGATGATTGAACCGTATATTGTAGATTTTTACTGTCATGAGATTGGCTTGGTCATTGAGTTGAATGGCGGTCAGCACAATACGGAAAATGGTCAGGCTTATGATGTCGAGCGCACTCAGTTTTTAGAGACTTTGGGCTTAACTGTCGTGCAGTATTGGAATTCTGATGTGTTGGGAAGGGTGGATGTGGTGTTGGAGGATTTGTGGCAGGTGTGTTCTGAATTGAAAAATACCTCTTTTATTAAAGAGGTATTTTGAAAATTATCGACGATTGCTTGATTCAAAATCTACACGGGGATCAGCACTTTCCGTAGTTACTCTGTAATTTGACGGTAAATTAACAGAATCTTTAACCCATGTAGGTCTAGGACGGCTAGAAGCTGTTAGGGTTGTTAAAGTATTTTGATTATTTCTTGATGTAGAGTTTTGAGAGTTCTGTGTATGTCTGGACATTGCATTCTCCCGTTAACCATAAAATTAATAGATATAGACATAATATGCTAAAAATAGCTGCTGCACAATTAATCTCTGAATAAGCTTTTTCTAAAGCAATAACTTTGTCTTCAAGCATTTGGGCATTTCGAGAAATTAAATCCTGATAAATTTCTCCCATATACCACAGGCATGTTCTTTCGTCATTATCCATAAAAGTGTTAATTAAATTGGTGTCATCCAACGGAACTTTTTCTAGTGCAGAAAGACTAAGTACTTTTGCAATTTTATACCAACAGCTTAGAATTGCTATAAACAAGATTACACATAAAATATATAAAATCCATTTAGTTAATGAAGTGCAAGCATAAGCAGTAAAAGTTTCTAACTTGGTTAGTGCTGCTGAGTAGGCAACTATCACAATACCAACCATTGTTGAATATTTAATTGCTTTATCATCCAGTGATTTACTTCTATCGATCTCTAGTTGATATTCATGCTTGGAAACTTCAAATAGAATTTTATATTTATTGATGTCATCTTGGCTCATATTGAAAAACAAAGGGCTGAATAATCAGCCCTTTATACACAAATTAGATCAAGCTAACAACACATTAAAGCGCTGCAATCTGCTCCATATTCGCTTTAATTTTCGCTAACTGATCTGCAAATTCAGCAAGTTTCACTTTCTCGCCTTCAACCACAGCCGCAGGGGCTTTCGCCACAAAACCTTCATTTGCAAGTTTAGTTGCAATTTGGTCATGCTGCTTTTGAACCTTGTCTAAGTCTTTTTGTAGACGACCCAATTCTGCTTTCGGGTCAATCAAACCCTTCATTGGAACGAATACAGACACGTGACCGACTACAGAAGAAGAAGACAATGGTGGTTGTTCACCATCTGCCAAGAAGGTAATGCTTTCAACTTTCGCCAATGCTTTAAACAACGGTTCAATACGAGAAATTTGTGCTTTTTCTGCTTCAGTCGTGTTCTGTAAAAGTACAGGCAATAAACGTGCATTACCTAGACCCATTTCACCACGAATGTTACGCACCGCACCAATCAAACCTTGTAGCCATTGCATATCTGCTTCGGCTTGTTCGTTGATTTTGGCTTCATCTGCAACAGGGTAGTTTGCCAACATAATGGTTTCGCCACCCAAGCCAATCATTGGCGCAAGGGTTTGCCAAATTTCTTCAGTTAAGTACGGCATGATTGGATGAGCAAGACGTAAAGAAGCTTCCATCACCGCAAGCAATACACGACGAACTTCGGCTTTGCGTTCTTCAGAAACAGACTCATCATTCAGAACAGGTTTGGTTAGCTCTACATACCAGTCGCAGTATTCATTCCAAATAAAGTCATAAATCGCTTGCGCAGCCAAGTCTAAACGGTAAGTTGCAAACGCTTGATGAACAGCTTGCTCTGCCTTTTGTAAACGGCTCACAATCCACTGTTCAGGCAATTCCCAAAGGTCTTGACGTGCCTCTTGACCAACCGTTTGACCTTCAACATTCATCAATACAAAACGGGTAGCATTCCAAATTTTGTTGGCAAAGTTACGATAACCTTCCACACGTTTCATATCAAACTTGATGTCACGACCTGTATTTGCCAATGCGCAGAAGGTAAAACGAACCGCGTCTGTGCCATAAGCCTGAATCCCTTCTGGGAATTCTTTGCGGGTCGATTTTTCAATTTTCGCTGCTTGTTTCGGGTTCATCAAACCCGTCGTACGTTTCTGTACTAAAGTTTCAAGATCTACACCGTCAATCAAGTCTAATGGGTCAAGCACGTTGCCCTTAGACTTCGACATTTTTTGACCTTCGCTGTCACGTACCAAACCGTGAACGTAAACTGTTTTGAACGGTACTTGTGGCGTGCCATCTTCATTCTTCATGAAGTGCATGGTCATCATGATCATACGCGCCACCCAGAAGAAGATGATGTCAAAACCTGTCACCAATACATCAGTGGAGTGGAAGGTATTTAAGAAGTAGTTTTCTGCATCTTTCTTGGCATCACCCGTCCAACCTAAGGTCGAGAATGTCCAAAGTGCAGAGGAGAACCATGTATCCAGTACGTCTTCGTCTTGGTTTAATTGAACATCGGCAGGGATATTATTTTTCGTACGAACTTCTTCTTCGTTACGACCTACATAAACATTGCCTTCAGCATCGTACCAAGCAGGAATACGGTGACCCCACCACAATTGACGCGAGATACACCAGTCTTGAATGTTGTTCATCCACGCCATATACATATTGCTGTATTGCTCAGGCACGAACTTGATGCGACCATCTTTCACTGCTTCAATTGCAGGCTGCGCCAACGGTGCAATTTTGACATACCATTGGTCGGTCAATAATGGCTCAACAATTACGCCCGAACGGTCACCGCGAGGTGGTTTCAAGGTGTACGGTTGGATTTGATCTAACCAACCTTCGCTTTCCGCTTGTTCAACTAATTTTTTACGTGCTTCAAAACGCTCTAAACCAATGTAGTCTGCAGGTGCAGGAATGGTTTTAGAAATTTGTTCGCCTGCTTTCGCAATATATTCAAACTCAGCCAATACTTCAGCATTTTTGTTGAAGATATTGATGATTGGCAATTCGCAGCGTTTACCCACTTCATAGTCATTGAAGTCGTGTGCAGGGGTAATTTTTACACAACCTGTACCGAATTCTTTATCGACATACTCATCTTTTACGATTGGAACGGCACGACCTGTAATTGGGAGGATGATGTTTTGACCAACAAGGTGCGAGTAACGCTCATCATCAAGGGCAACCGCAACCGCAGTATCACCCAGCAATGTTTCAGGACGAGTGGTTGCCACTACAATGTGATCTTTACCATCGTGAGTGCGTAGTGATTTATCTTCAAAGAAATATTTGAAGTGCCACAATGAACCTTGTTCTTCTTTATCCGACTCAACTTCTAAGTCAGAAAGGGCAGTTTGTAATTTTGGATCCCAGTTTACAAGGCGTTTGCCGCGGTAAATTAAACCTTCTTCGTGTAGTTTCACGAAAACTTCTTTCACCGCATTCGATAAGCCTTCGTCCATAGTGAAGCGTTCACGTGACCAATCTACCGAAGAACCTAAACGGCGGATTTGACGGGTAATGTTACCGCCAGATTGTTCTTTCCATTCCCAGACTTTTTCGATGAATTTTTCACGACCTAAGTCATGGCGGCTGATATTTTGCGCGCCCAATTGACGCTCTACTACCATTTGTGTGGCAATACCCGCGTGGTCTGTACCCGGTTGCCATAAGGTATTTTTACCCGACATACGGTTAAAGCGCGTGAGGGCATCCATAATGGCGTTGTTAAAACCATGACCCATGTGCAAGCTACCTGTGACGTTTGGCGGCGGAATCATGATACAGAATGATTCGCCTTTTTCAGACGGCTTAAAGTAGCCGTTTTCTTCCCAAGTCTTGTACCATTTTTTCTCGATCTCGGTAGGATCGTAGGTTGTAGCAATATTTTGCGCTGAATCAGTCATAGTAAGAACAGGTTAAAAGTGAATAAAAAATTGCAACTATTGTAGCAAAAAAATTGCCCGCTAAGCGAGATTCAACTCAGCCAAACTTATCGCAATTGGCAGTTGGGCAAACTCATCGTATGATGGGCGACAAGTATGATAAAAACTTCAAGTTCTCCGTTGCCTGTAACACTGTTTTAAACTGGGTTTAAGCAATGGATTTTAAAATAGATGAAAACACATCAATGCGGTCAAAATAGGCAAGTTCAGTTATGACTTATGCTGTATCTTTAAAATTAAAACCAGAAACATATCAAAGATTTCAACACATTCATCAACAACTCAATGCAGGTGAATCGGAAAGTTTATCTAAAGCTTTGGGGGCGGTACTGACCGATATTTCTTGTGAAATTATTGAGCAACTTTTTGGTGAATTGTCACGTTCTAGTCATTCACTGGATGGTGAATCTGAAAAAATTATTCAGCAAGTCATACAAACCATGCAAAAATATATGCCATGGTCGGTGTCGTTTTTTGGCAATGAACGCTTAACGCCTATGGTGAATTATCTGGCAAGCATGATGTATCAGCAGGAAGGGCAAGGTTTTGTGACTTATCCTGTCGATAGTATTGTTATGAAAGAAACGTTGGGTTGTATTGAGCAAATTCGGCAGGGCAACAGTGCATGTATTGCGCCTGCATTTAAAGGGTTTACTCAAATTATTGATCAGGGCGTGGGTTATTTAATTCGTGATCCGAAAAAAATGCTGAAATTTAATTTGGTGGTCGATAAAACTTTAAACGGCGTGATTCATTTGACTACGCAACTGGGGTATAAACGCCTAGAAAAAATGGGTGCGCAATTCGATTTGGAAAGTGCAGAGATATATTTAAACCATTTTCTTGGGTTTTTGCAGCATCCTGCAAAACCTAAGACTTAAATTTTGATGACTTAAATTTTTAAATAACGCGGACAAACGGTTATGGCAAAACGGGAAAACTTGGAACATAAAGTGGTGTGGATTACAGGTGCATCTTCTGGCATTGGTAAGGCATTGGCAAAAGAGTGTGCTTTACAAGGTGCACAAGTGATTTTAACCGCACGTCGTTATGAAGAACTTGAAAAAGTACGCGTGAGTTTGCTGAATCCTGAACGTCATCTTTCTGTATGTGCAGATATTACCAATGAAAGTCAGGTGTTACATGCGTATGAACAAGTTTTGGCACGTAAAGGACGCATTGACTGGCTAATTAATAATGCAGGTTTAAGTCAGCGCGCTTTAATTGCTGATACGACCATGCAGACTGAACGCACCATTATGGAAGTGGATTATTTTTCTCAGGTCTTTCTGACCAAAACTGTCTTGCCGACCTTTTTACAGCAAAAACATGGTCGCATTATTTTTGTATCTAGTGTTGCAGCATTATTGGGTACGCAATATCGCGCGTCATATTCTGCAGCGAAAAGTGCCATTCACATGTGGGCGAATAGTTTGCGTGCCGAAGTAGCGGAGCAGGGCGTACAGGTTTCAGTTGTTTTCCCAGGATTTGTGAATACCAATGTGTCTTTTAATGCGTTGAATGGTGAAGGCAAACCACAAGGACATCAAGATGAAGCCATTGAAAATGGTTTAGATGCTGATGTTTTTGCTAAAAATACAGTTAAAGCACTCATGGCAGGCGATGAATATATCGTGGTCGGGGGCGCTAAAGAAAAACTGGGCGTGTTGGTGTCGCGTTTATCGCCAAGTACTTTATATAAAATGATTCGTAAAACCAAAGTGAAGTAATTTTTAATCAAAGTGACTTCAAAATAAAATAATAAAAACAAAAAGAAGGATGAGCCATGCGTTTAATGATGAAAGGTATTTTTTTATTTATCAGCGCGTGGCTTTTCGCTTTCTTAGGGATGACTCAAACGACATTTGCCAAATTACAAACAAACGATGATTCGTTGTGTAAACAACCTGAATATATTGAAAAGATTTTACGACAGCACACAAATACAACCACAGTGAATGAGGACTTTTTGGCTTGTGCGGATTTCCCCAATGTTCCTGAACAAACTTTAATTGCTTATGCTGAAACTCAGACAAAAGATGATCAACCTGTAGATGATTATCAGCTGACTTTTTTAACCGTAAATAGTAAAACGCAAAAGCTTCATTCAATCTATCACGTGAAAGAGCTTTTGCCTTCAGATGCAATTGAACTGCGTTCTATCCAATTAGATTTGGCGCCGTATCAAGTTTCTGAAAGCTTAAGGGCAATTGGTTTAAGAAGGAATTATGCAGGACGTTCAAGTGCCAATCCATTTTCGGCGCAAGTACTCGATTTATATGATTTACAACATAACAAGAAAATTTTAAACGGCTTAATCGTAGCGCGTTATCAGGCAGAAACCGATACACGTTGTAATGCCAAAGTAATAGAAAGCAAAGCTATTTTAATGATCTTGCGAAATACAACTCGACAATATTTTGATATGCAATTACGTGATCGTATTCAACATTATGAAATGTCGGGCGATTTAGAAAATTGCAAAGAAACTAAACGCGTGTCTACTCAACAGCGTTTCACTTTAAAATTTGATGGTCGGCAATATCAAATTCCTCAGCCTTATCGAGATCAGTATTTATACTAAATTCTTTACAAACGCTGAAAGATGTACTCAGCGTTTTGCAGAGAATTGACTAACGCTATTTTGAACCGCCGTTCCATAAGCAAAGACTTCGACCATGCCGCCTTGCATCCCCAATTCTGTGGTGCTTAAACGCAGCCCCATAATATGATTTGCGCCCATTTTTTCAGCTTCTAATTTTAAACGGACGATGGCTTCACGACGCGCCCGCTCGACAATACTTTCATAACTGGTCAAGCGCCCGCCAAAGAAGTTCTGAATATTGGCAATCACAAACTTAAAATAATCATGAGAAATGACCACATTGCTGTGTATCAATTGCCCAAAATTGGGACTGGTCTGGAAGCGGTTATTATCAATCTGAATATAACTTAAACGCAGTTCTTGCTCGGCTAAATATTTGAAATGTTTGCGTTCGTTGTGTCGCCCAAAACCAAAGCCTACGGCAAATAAAATCGCAAAGACAACAATTTGCAGAATTAAATTATCCATGTGATGTTATTCCTGTTCAATAATCTTTGCTTTAGTGTGATGCTGGAAATGGGTCTGGAAGTTTAGGAATATCTGCCTCGACCACCACTGCTGTACCATAAACAAACAATTCCGAAGCACCTTGAGCGATATTTGAAGTAGAAAAGCGAATCCCAACAATAGCATTGGCACCTAAACCACGTGCTTTAGCAATCATACGATCCATCGCTTCTTGGCGTGATTCTTCTAGTAATTCGGTATAAGCCGTTAATTCACCACCGACAATATTTTTGAGTCCTGCCAAGAAGTCACGCCCCACATGCTTACTGCGTACGGTGCTGCCATAGACCACATCAATTTGCCGTGAAATACGATGACCTGGTACAGATTCAAGATTACTAAGCAACATAAGATTCTAATATTTAAAAACAAGACGTATTGAAGATATGAAATGTGCTTGCAAAAAGCAATAAAAAAGCCCACCGAAGTGAGCTGATTTAGTCTTTATATCTGAGCTGTTAAGCAGCAAATTTAAGGTAGACGCAAAGACTTATTGCGCTTTACGTTCTGCCGATGATGCAGGTTGTGATGTGGCATCTGAAGTATTGGCTTTCACACCGCCACCCAAAGATTTATACAACTCCACCTGATTGTTCAAATTGGCTTGTTCCAACAACAATAAACCTTGTTCTGCTGCATAAGACGTACGCTGTGCATCCAACACGGTTAAATAGTTGTCAATGCCTGCGCGGAAGCGTGCATTAGATAATTTATAAGTGGTATTGGTCGCATCAACCAAGCGTTTTTGTGCCGCTAAACGATCACCAATATTTTGACGAACTGCCAAAGCATCATTCACTTCACGGAATGCAGACTGAATTGATTTTTCATAGTCAGCCAAAGCAATTTGTTGATCCGTTTCTGAAATTTTGATGTTGGCTTGGCGTGTGCCCCAATCAAAAATTGGCAAGTCGATGCTCGGGCCCACTGCCCAAACAAAACTGCCCGATTTAAACAAATCACTCAAGTCAGTTGATGCATAGCCTGCATTGCCCGTGAGGCTAATGCTTGGGAATAAACGTGCTTTTGCTGTACCAATATTGGCACCCGCAGCCGACAGTCGATACTCTGCAGTACGAATATCAGGACGGTTATTCAGCAAGTCACTTGGTAAACCTGCACCAATTGCGGTGGTTTTGGTAATACGTGTCACACGTTGTGATGGCAATAACGCACTTGGAACTTGTTCGCCCACCAACAAGTTCAGCAAGTTTTGTGCTTGCGCGACTTGGGTTTTGTAGTTGGCGACATCATTACGTGCAGTTTCAACAGAAATTTGTGCCTGACGGACAGGTAATTCACTATCAATGCCGACATCAAAACGCTTTTTGTTGAGGTTATAAGACTCAAGCTGTGTTTTTAAGGTTTGGTCTGCCAGTTTTAAATTGGCATTGGCAAAAGAATAGTTGAGCCATGCTTGCGCCACCTGACCAATCAAGGCAATTTGTGTGGCATCACGCGAGCTTTGAGTGGCTAAATAGCTGTCCAGGGCATTGTCTTTTAAGCTACGTACACGTCCCCAAAAATCTAGCTCGTAGGCAGTGACACCTAAACCAACGTTATAGCGTGTGTGAGTTCCTAAAGCAGTACCTTGATCTTGACGTAGTACGCCACCGCTAGCACCAATTGTGGGTAACTGGTTGTTTTCGGTAATTTGATAGGCTTGTTGGGCACGTTGGATATTCAGCGTCGCTGTGCGTAAATCACGGTTATTGTTCAATGCCATATCCAAAACTTGTAATAAGCGTTGATCGGCAAAGAAATCTTTATAACCTTGTTCAGCCACTGAAGTACCCGATGCAGCAGCAGTATAGCTGCTTGGAATACTTGCCTGAGCGACGGGCTCTGGCCCACGCATACTTTGACAAGCTGTCAAAGCAAGCGCGAGGGCAGAAACCGCAATACCACGGCCTGTATGCGACCATAAGTTTTGCATCACGATACATGCTCCTGATTATTTTGTTGTTTTGGTTTGTATTTAAAGATACTTCTAATCCAGACATAGAATACAGGAATAAAGAAGATCCCTAACAAGGTTGAGCTAATCACACCACCTAAAACACCATAACCGACCGAGTGTTGGCTACCTGCACCTGCACCTGAAGAAAGTGCAAGCGGCAATACACCAAAACCAAAGGCTAAAGTGGTCATAATGATTGGACGTAAACGCATTTTTGCAGCATGCAAGGTCGCTTCAAACAGGTCTTCACCTTTTTCTTGTAGCTCTTTGGCAAACTCCACAATCAAAATCGCGTTTTTGGCAGATAAACCAATCACGGCAATAATCGCCACTTGGAAGTAAATGTTGTTGGATAGGTTCGGGTTTTTGAACAAGATCATGCCCCCGAAGGTAAGCAATAATGCTCCGACAATACCCAACGGTACCACCAACAGCACCGAGAATGGAATAGACCAGCTTTCATACAAGGCTGCCAAACACAAGAATACAATCAGTAATGACAGTGCATAGAGGAATGGTGCCTGATCGCCCGATTCACGTTCTTCAAGTGATAAACCTGTCCATTCATAGTCAAAGCCGTTTAAGCCCACAGATGGTAGTTTTGCGACAATTTCTTCCATCGCTTGCATGGCTTCACCAGAGCTGACACCTGGCGCAGGCGCACCCTGAATGTTCTTGGCAGATACGCCGTTATAGCGTTCCAAACGAGGTGAACCATAAGTCCATTCGCCTGTTGCAAAGGCTGAGAATGGCACCATTTCACCACGGTTGTTGCGGACATACCACTTGTTCAGGTCTTCAGGCATCATGCGTGAATCAGATTCGGCTTGCACATAGACTTTTTTCACGCGACCACGGTCAATAAAGTCATTGATGTACGAACCACCCCAAGCCATGCCCATGGTGCTGTTGATTTCAGCAATGCTGACACCTGCCGCACCTGCTTGCGCTTGGTCAATAATAATACGGTACTGTGGTGTATCTTCTTGACCATTTGGACGTACGCCCATTAAGCGAGGGTCTTTAGACGCTTCACCCAACACAATATTACGTGCCATGGTGAGTTTTTCATGACCATTGCCCGCAGCATCTTTCAGTTGCAAGTTAAAGCCTGAGCTGACACCTAATTCTGGCATCGCAGGAAGCTGTAATGGCATGATGTAAGTGGCATCTTTCACAATCATGTTCAGTGCCATACCACGCTGGATAATTGCACCAACTTGAGATTCAGGGCTTGTACGCTCACTCCAGTCTTTTAACTTAATGAACGCCATACCTGCGTTTTGACCAACGCCTGAGAAAGAGAAGCCTGAAACACTAAATACCGACTGCACATGCTCTTTTTCATTTTCTCTGAAAAAGTTGGTCATGCTGGTCATGGTGGCGTCAGTACGTTCCAAAGTTGCATTTGGTGGGAGTTGTACCAATGTCATCACCACGCCCTGATCTTCATCAGGCAAGAATGATGATGGTAGTTTTTGGAACACTAGCACAATAATGCCCAGTACCACTGCATATAAAACCCCCGAGAAGATTTTATGATGCGTCATGCGGTTAACACCACCTTGATATTTAACCGAGAGCTTATCGAAACTGCGGTTAAACCAGCGGAAGAAACGCGCAAAAATACCGTTGCTTTCAGGCTTGTTTGGATCGTGTTGTTTAAGAATCGTGGCACATAGGGCAGGGGTAAAGGTCAACGCTACGACCAGTGACAACACCATTGCAGTCACAAGCGTAATTGAGAATTGACGATAAATAACGCCTGTAGTCCCACCAAAGAATGCCATAGGTACGAATACCGCAGACAATACCGAGGTAATCCCGATCAGTGCGCCTGAAATCTGTTTCATCGACTTTTCAGTCGCCGCCACAGGGTCAAGATGTTCTTCGACCATGACACGTTCTACGTTTTCCACCACGACAATTGCGTCATCGACCAATAGACCAATCGCCAGTACCATGGCAAACATGGTCAGGGTGTTAATCGAGAAGCCAAACATGTTGATCACGGCAAAGGTACCCAGTACCACTACAGGCACGGCCATGGTTGGAATAATTGTGGCACGCCAGTTCTGCAAGAACAGGAACATCACAATAAAGACCAAAATGATCGCTTCAATTAAGGTTTTAACAACACTCTTAATTGAAAGTTCAATAAATGGCGTGGTATCAAAAGCCAACTCATCCTTTAAACCCGCAGGGTAGTTAGGACGTAATTGCTTAAGGCGTTCTTCTACAGCAGCAGCGGTATCTAGGGCGTTAGCACCTGTAGATAATTTAATTGCGACACCGCCCGCAGGCTTGCCGTTGTATTTAGAAATAAACTGATAGTTGTCTGCACCAAGTTCAATTCGTGCGACATCACCCAAGCGCACTTGAGCGCCCGAAGCGGTATTTTTTAGAAAAATATTGCTGAATTGTTCAGGTGTTTGCAGCAAGCTTTGTGCAGTTACCGTAGCATTCAAAGCCTGACCTTGAATTGCAGGCGCACCGCCCAATTGACCTACCGCAACCTGTGCGTTTTGGGTACGAATCGCTTGAGCAATATCACTTGGTGTGACTTGCAAGCTTGCCATTTTGGCAGGATCCATCCAAATACGCATTGCGTATGAGCCACCAAAGACTTGTACTTCACCCACACCTGCAACACGGCTCAGCGGTTCAGAAATGTTAGAGTTAACATAGTCTTTAATATCATCGGCAGACAGGCTTTCATCAGGTGAATAAAAAGCGAGAACCTGTAAGAAGCTCGCTCCTGATTTGGTCACTTTCACGCCTTGACGTTGCACATCATCAGGCAAGAGCGCCGTAGCAGATTGCAATTTGTTCTGTACTTGAACCTGTGCAATATCTGGGTCGATACCTTGTTCAAAGTTTAACGTAATGGATGCAGAACCGTTCCCCGCACTGTTGGATGAAATATAGCGCAGACCATCCAAACCGTTCATTTGTTGTTCAATAATTTGCGTTACTGTGTTTTCCACAGTTTCAGCAGATGCACCCGGATAGGTTGCAGCAATGGTGACCGTTGGCGGTGCAATGGTCGGATATTGGGCAATTGGCATATTGGTGAGGGTAATAATCCCCGCCAACATGATTACCAATGAAATCACCCATGCAAAAATGGGGCGATGAATAAAAAAGTGAGCCATTAACGTCTACTCCTTATGCATTTGAAGTAGCTTTTGGTTCAGTGGCTTGGGCTTCTGAGGCTGGTTGGGCATCACCCGATTTTGCTGGTGCAGCAGGTGCGGCTTGTGGAGCAGCGCCTTGCGGTTGATACGGCTTAGCGACCACTTGCTGTTCAGGTTTTACTTTGGCAATACCTTCGACAATCACTTTATCGCCAGTTTGCAAACCTTCAGTCACAATCCAGTTGCTGCCTTGCGTACCAACTGTGGTCACAGGACGCGGTTCAACAATACCTTTGGCATTCACAATCATTGCCATTGCCTGACCTGTTGGGGTACGGCTAATCGCAGCTTGTGGAATTAAGATTGCGTTAGGAATCACACCTTGCACAATTTGCGCAGTGGCAAACATACCTGGCAATAATAAATGATTTGAATTTGGGAACACGGCGCGTAAAGTCACGGTGCCTGTTTCTGGGTTCACGCTGGCATCAGAAAAAGCCAAACGACCTTCAACAGGGTAGTAGCTGCCATCTTCAAGTTTTAATTTTACTTTGGTGTTGTTGCTGCTATTTAAACTACCTTGACTCAATTGCTGACGTAAACGTAGTAACTCTGCGCTGGACTGATTGATGTCTACATAAATTGGGTCTAAGCGTTGAATCGTCACCAACGGTTCCGCCTGACTCGCAGTAACCAATGCACCTGCAGTCACAGTAGAGCGGTTAGTTTGCCCTGAAATTGGGGCACGTACAGTCGAATAGCCTAGGTTAATTTCGGCATTGCGTACTTCTGCTTGAGTCGCAGCAACATCGGCTTCGGCAAGTTTTACCTGTGCCACAATGTCATCATATTCTTGTTTAGAGATTGCATTGCTGCCTACCAACTGACGGTAACGACCTTCTTTAATGCGTAACACATTCAATTGCGCTTGCTGGCGGGTGAGTGCTGCACGGCTACTGTCTAGACTGGCACGGTTGGTACGTGAGTCAATTTCATAAAGCGCCTGACCCTCACGCACGTAGCTGCCTTCGGTAAATAAACGTTTCAGAACCACACCACTGGTTTGTGGGCGAACTTCTGAAATTTCAAAGGCTGTGGTACGTCCAGACAGTTCTACAGACTGTTCCACGCTTTGTGGCTGTGCCACCAGTACGCCAACCTCAGTCGGTGGCATTTGCTGAGCTGCACCTGCTTGCTGTGCATCTTTTGGATCTTTGCTACAACCCACAAGTGCTAAACTTGTGGCTAATGCGCAAGCAGTCAGGGCAGGAGCCCAAAGCTTTGCAGACATCATTCTTTCACCTCTATTAGATTTTTATCTAAACTTATGTATTGGTTTGTCTTGCAGATATTGAGCGCAAAACAGATACCACAATGTGATCCAAATAAAACTTATGCTCCAACCAGAGAGGACATCTGAAGGATAGTGCACTCCCAGATACACACGGGAAATGCCCATCAGCAACATCCATAACCACGCGCACACAGACAAAATTTTATGCGCTGGATGTTGCAAACTCAGGTAAATCACCAAACAACCTAAAGTTGCAGCATAAAAACTATGAGCGCTTGGAAATGATGCGCCAAAAGTTTCCACCAAATGCAATGCTTCAGGCGGGCGGGGTCGCGCGAATAGGTATTTGAGCAGCCATGAAAGCGCAATACTTACGACCAGTCCTACACTGATAAAAACAATTTTTGTGTATTTTTTATACCATGCCAAATAGAAACACCATAGGCAGGTTAAAAATAATACAAATGGCATGCCACCTAATACAGAAAGTGTGATTGCCAATTGATTCAAATGTGCGGTGCGCTGGGTACTTAAAAACTCCACACTGGCAACATCAAATTGTTGCCAACTTGGAATGTTTAGCACTAACACACTGATTATAAATAGTAAACTACCGAGATAAAGCAGTATTTTAGGCATGCTAAAAATCCCTGTAAGTTTAACCGATTTGAGCACGGTTGATGAATGGAATAAAGTGTACTAGTCAGTACACTTTATTTCAAGCCAATGTAAATGAGAAGAATTTCTTTTTTTGTTACTTTGTGCGCAATGTAAATGTGTACTAAATTTTAGCATTTCGTTCAGTATTTGAGGATGAATCGTCATCCACTGTAATTGGTTGTTTCGGTGGCCAAAAGAAATCACTTGGACGGGTTAAGAAGTGAGTCAGCACCAATTTTGCCAAAGGTTTCCACTGTTCAAAACGTACCCGACGCGCACGCAATGCCACAATAATGGTTAAAGTAAAGCTGACAAATAAGTTGGTTAAACCAATTAGCAGTACGCCTAAAAAGGACACAATAATCAGGCCAATTTCAGGTGAGCCATTAATATTCATTAAACCCTGAATAAAGTTGGCAGAAGCGAAGGCAATGTGGCGAATATCAATCGGTAAACCCAAAATATAACCCAGTGTGGCGGTACTGCCGAGCATAATCCCGAACAGGAAATTACCTGCCAAAGCCCCTAAGTTTCGTTCTATATAATTGGCAAATATATTGAGACGTTCTTGCCCGAGTAGCTTTTTTAAATGCAGATGGGCTTTTAGGCGTGGCCCGACTTTACGATACACGGCCATGTTATCGAAATAACCTGCAATCAAACCAGACAGAAATAAAAATACCCCTGCAATGGCGGCATGTGGAATGGCAAGTGAAGTAAACGGATTCAAGTCGTGCAGCATATTGGATGCTTTGGCATGTGACATCAACGGTTCATGCAACATGGCATCCCAACTAAAAGCAATTAAGGCTGCGACTGGAATGGCAATCGAGATATTGCCCAAAATGGCGACGAACTGCGTGCGGATAATATTAATAATTAAGGCAGCAAGTTCGGCAATTTGTGCCATTTTAGAGCCTTTACGATGCTGTACCGTAGAAGCCAATGCTGCAGCAGTCATTGCGGGTTGTTTGGTGGCAACAGTAAAGTGCAAGACATGAATCAGCATAAAACCAAATGAATAAATCATGCTGTTGATGATGGCCTGCATCATCGGAGCGAGCACTAAACGCGAGGCGAGGGTTTTTAAAGTCGCCATCGTGGCAATTAAAACACCTGCACCTGCCGCAGCTTTATACATGCCCCAAAAGCCGTCTTTGTCGGTACTTACATAATGCTCACCCGTTTTACTGGCATTTTCAGTGACTTGTAAGGCAATTAACTCACTGTTTTCTGCAAGCAAGGAGCGTACACTGCGTTCGCTATACAATGCCGCAGTTACATCTACCAGTAATTGTCCTGCCGAAACATAACGGACTTTGTCTTGCGCCACGATTAAATTCAGCAACAGTTCAATCCGCTCTAAACATTGTTCAAGTAAAGACAATAAGTAGGTCAGACTGATGCTGACGCCAGTTCGTTTGGTGGCACGACGAATTTTACTGCTGACATCATGACATTGGTCAATCATCACCAAAGCTTGAGAGGCATCGGGTGGTTGAATGGCACTGATTTGATCGTGTTGTTGATCGGCAACTTTATAAAGCTGAATAAACTCGTTGATTTCGCGGTTTTGTGCCAAAAAAGGTGAATCATATTCACTTAGTTCAGGATAGGCACTAATAAATTCAGGATATAAACCAATGCCGCTGACCCGATATGACAGCACTGTTAGAGCTTTAATAATTTCACTGCGAATCAGGCGTTTTTGTGTTTGTCCGCCATGTCCGCGATTCAGTAAAGTAAATAATTGCTGCCATTCGGTATCTTCAATATTGTCGAGCCAGTATTTATCACTACGTAGTGGAAAAACTCGACGGACTAAATCTTGCAGTTGGCTTTCATCATTAATCAGCGGTAAAAAGTGCGCGCCCAAACGCTGAAACAACTGATTCCAAAAACCATCGAGCGATAAAATTCCCGTGTCGGCATATAAACTGGTTTGTTTGTATTGATTGATTAGACGTAAAACAAAATGTTGCAAGGTTGAGCTGGCATCGGGTGTCAGCAGCAAGGCTTGTAAGAAAGCTTGAAACTTTTGATGAGTTTCTTCTAAATCTTGAGTGTCACTTGGACGGATACGATTGACCAGTTCAATCAGCAGATTTTCATCCAGAACAGCTTTTGGTGTATCCAGCTGTTCTTGCATTTTTCTAAATAAATCGTTGAGTTTTATATGCATAAGCTGCTTAAATTATTGAATGCGATGTAAAGCCAATAAGGCTAAATTCTTTAAGGCCTGACGATACTCCGAGTCTGGCAGTGCTTCTAAAGCGGCAATAGCGGCTTCTGTTTCTTCTGTGGCACGTTGGCGGCAATAATCGAGAGCGCCAGAGGACTGCACAATGGCAATAACCTGATCGAGGTCAGAAGTACCACCTGTCGCAATACTGCGACGAATAATTTGATGTTGTTCGCCAGTGGTATTTCTTAATGCAGAGATTAAAGGCAAAGTTGGTTTGCCTTCCATTAAATCATCGCCAATATTTTTACCTAATGTTTCAGCGTCTGATGTGTAATCTAAAATATCATCAATAATTTGGAAGGCATTGCCAAAGTGTCCTGCAAATAAACGCAACGGCTCACGGTACTGTGGCGTGCCTGTTAAAATTGCTGCACCTTCAGTGGCAAGTTCAAATAAACGTGAAGTTTTGCCGTGAATAATGTCTAAATAAATTTGTTCTGTAGTGTCAGGTTGATGCTGTGCCTGTAATTGTAAAACTTCACCTTCGGCAATTTCACAAGTCCCTGTAGAAAAGTCTTTTAGCAATACCAAATCGTTTAAATCGACCAATAAGTCAAAGGCGCGGGAGATTAAAAAGTCACCGACTAAAACCGCTGTTTGGTTATTCCAAGTGGCGTTAGCAGTAGGTCGACCACGACGTAAACCAGACTCATCCACCACATCATCATGCACCAAAGTTGCGGTATGCAGCATTTCAATAATTGCAGCCAGTTTACGTTGACGCTCTAAATCTTCTGCACCACAAGCTTTGGCAGCAAGTAAGCACATAATTGGACGCATGCGCTTACCGCCAGCTTCGACCACATGCTTACTAACCGCCATCACTAACGCGACTTTAGAGGTAATCCCTTCATTAATAAATGTATCCATCGCGGCAAAATCAGAAGCAACAGGGGCGAGAATGTCTTGCTTAAAGTCGATGGTCATGTGAAGAGAAACCTCAATAATATTGAATGACAACTTAGTTGAATCAGTTGTAACTTATGTTACAGCCAAGAAAACTGCTTAAGTCTGCGAAAATAACGCAATGAATGCAATAGTTAGGCACCTGCCAAATGCTGTAATTGTTAATTCTACTAGAAAACGAAGTCAATAACTTTGTGGGTAAATTCAGTTATTTGCTCAAGTTGGGCATGATTTTAACAAGCACAGCAGTTTACGCCAACACAATCTGTCTGTATTGATTGATCCATTGAATATGGATGAGGCTGCAGAAAGTCATTTACGCGGCTGGGTATTAAATAATCAACCTTGTTGTGCAATAATTGCCGTAAATGGCTTGTTGTTTGTGCGAATATCGCTTAAAATCTTTGCCCTTGAATAACCCCCAGTGGCGTTCGTTTTAAGATCGATATATCCCTTTATCGGCACGACGACACGGGCATGTTTGGAGTACATTATGTACGCAGTAATCCAAAGCGGTGGTAAACAGCACCGTGTTGTTGAGGGTGAAACCCTTAAAGTTGAATTATTGAAAGCTGAAACTGGCGCAACTATTACGTTTGATGACGTATTAATGGTTGTAAACGGTGACAACGTTCAAATCGGTGCTCCAGTTGTTGCTGGCGCTAAAGTAACTGCAGAAGTGGTTGGTCATGGTCGTCACGACAAAATCCGTATTGTTAAAATGCGTCGTCGTAAACACTACCGTAAGCAACAAGGTCACCGTCAATGGTTTACCGAGTTGAAAATTACTGGTATTGCAGGCTAATCACTAGGAGTAAATAGACATGGCAACTAAAAAAGCCGGTGGATCGACTAAGAACGGTCGTGATTCGAATCCTAAGATGTTAGGTGTTAAAGTTTACGGTGGTCAAACTGTAACTGCTGGTAACATCATCGTTCGTCAACGTGGTACAGAATTCCACGCTGGTGCAAACGTAGGTATGGGCCGTGACCATACTTTATTTGCTACTGCTGACGGCGTAGTAAAATTCGAAGTGAAAGGTCAATTTGGCCGTCGCTACGTATCTGTTGAAGCGTAAGCTGAAATAGTGAAAAAACCCACAAGTGATTGTGGGTTTTTTTATGCTTGTATGATGGAAAATTAGGGTCAAAGGATAACTTTTAGTTCTTCATCATGATGGATAAATTTCTACATTTTATATTAATAAGCATACAAAACTTCTTATTTTCTATCATATTAGCGCCAGAAATTGGTTTAAGATGGGACATCCAAAACATTGCGATTGAGCAAATATAAAAAGGTGAATCTATGAATATGCTTCGTAAAACGATGTGTGCTGTGGCATTGGGTGCAACCACTTTAGCGCCAATCATGAGTACTACAGTGTTTGCTGCGCCAGTGGCAGCATCGGAGCAACAAGCGACAGCAAACCTTGTTAAACAATTGAATGGTATTAAAAGTTTTACCGCCAATTTTGAGCAAACCACAAAAGTTAGCAACAATGGCAAGGCTTTGCCAAACCGTGGTTTATCGGCACAGCACATGAACCAGAATTTTAAAGGGGTTATGAAAGTTGAGCGTCCGGGTAAATTCTTTTGGGAAACCACCAGTCCAGCCAAACAAACAATTGTGACTACGGGTAAAACCGTATGGATTTATGACCCAGACTTACAACAAGCTGTACGCCAAAGCCTAGATGATCAAGTGGCAAATACGCCTGCGTTGTTGCTTTCGGGCAATACCAATCAAATCATGCAGTCGTATCGTGTGACCCAGCCGAATAAATCAAAAACCTATTACACCTTATATCCAAAAAGTGATGATGGCGTATTTCAAAGTTTAACCATTAGTTTTGGTGCACGTAACGCGCCAACCTTAATGATTTTGCAGGATTCATTGGGACAAACCACGCACGTGCGTTTTAACAATGTGAAAGTCAATGCCCAAATTCCTGCATCGACCTTTAACTTCACACCGCCAAAAGGTACGGACATTATTGATCAATAATCGAATGCTTCCGTACGTTGTTTTTTAAGCATAATTTGCTGTCCCTTTCTAGCCTTCTCCCACAGGGAGAAGGCTCTTTTAATCCCAATTTGGTTTATCGCTCATAATTTTTAGCTTATGAAAGGACTCTGATGTCAATTTTACATAATAAAAAGTTTGTAAATCAGCAAAACACCGCGAATGGTGAGGTATCTGGCTCAACAGTTTTTTACTATAAACAAGTAGGGGAAACAATTGAAGCTACTTATTCTGGCGGAAGTATTAGGCAAGGGCATCTGTTGGGAGTCATGACTTCAGTAGATACATTTAGTATGGTTTATCATCATGTCAATCAGTTAGATGAACTACGTATTGGTCAATGCAACTCAACTATCATTTTGGATGAAAACGGAAAAATCAAATTGCTTGAACGTTGGCAATGGTTAAATGGTGATTGTTCAACAGGTGAGTCTGTACTTGTAGAAATTTAATCCGATTATTTAGGTTTTAATCATAGATTTTTAGTTGAAGCATTTTCAATACAGCGGAAATTTATTTGAATATTCTTCCTGAGAAATCCACAATTTCTGTGGATAAATCTCGGGATAATTCATATTTTGCAGTATGCGGGATATAGATTGAGTCATCACAGATCATTATTTTATATTAAGGATTTGTTATCAAAATTTTGATTTATAATGAAAAAATAAAAATAATCACGCAAAAATTTGAGTAGTAATTTTAAACAGTTTTATCCACCGATTATTCCGTTACACAACTGCTCTAGGATTGAACAGCGAGAGTTATCTATAGTCTTGACTAATTCAATTGAACCAATTTTATCGCAAGATTTGTGCAGGCTTGCATTTCAAATCATTAGACTTTGTGAATCGTGGCTGAGGGGAATTTAATGCAATATTTAAAATCACAGGTGTTTTTGGGTGCTGTCGCTTTAAGTTCAGTATTGCTATTGACTGCATGTCAGCCAAAGAGTGAGGCAACTTCTAAAACCGAAGCAGAGCAAGCTGCGCCTGCATCTATCGCAGCTGATATTCCTGTGATTCAAGCTAAAGTGGTGGCGCTTAAATTGCCACAACAGCAAATTTGTGATGAAGGTGGTTGTACTGCTTACGATATTCAGACGGTAAAAACCAATGTGGCGTGGATTGATGAATATTTTATGCAGCGCTTGCAAAAGGCAGACCCAATTGCATTTTCAAAAGCTGCGGCATCAACTGCAACGCCAAAGGTAGAAGAAACTGATCCTATGCGGCTGAGTCAGAGTTCAAGCTATGTGCGATATATCGGGCAACATGCCAATTTAGCGACGTTTAGTTTGCAAAGCTATAGTTACCCTGCGGGTGCAGCACATGGTATTCATCACCAAGAATTTGTGACTTTTGATTTAAAACAGAAAAAGCGTTTGGCGTTGCAAGATATTATGCTGCCCAATACGGAAGCCAAAATGACAGAAGAATTATTTAACCATAATTATAACTGGCTAGATGAACATGATATTTCCCGTGAAAAGTTTAAACTGAGCGATAATTTTTATTATGGCGCCAATGGTTTGGTCTTTGTCTACCCGTTGTATGAATTGGCATCTTATGCAGAAGGTATGCCTGAGTTGATTCTGCCTTACTACGCGACAGAAAAATTAATAAAGTCTGAATATTTGCCAAGTTTGCCGCAGTATCCTAGCCAATAAAATTGCACAAAAATACGCAGAGATTGCTGTAATAAGGTGCAGCCGTGAATCGGGTTACTGTATTTTTTAACCCGAAGCGCTTACACTATAGCCAGTTTTTTTCTTATTCCAAGATTGGCTATGATTGACCCGAAATTACTCAGAAATAATATTGAGGCTGTAAATTTAGCCTTGGCAAAACGTGGTGTGCAATTAGATGTGGCAGAGTGGGCAGCACTTGAAGCACGTCGTAAAGAATTGCAATCTAAAACCGAAGCATTACAGGCAGAGCGTAATTCGGGCGCAAAACAAGTCGGTCAGATTAAAAAAGCAGGTGGTGATGCTTCTGAAATTATGGCTCGCATGGCTGCTATTGGCGATGAAATCAAAGCCGCTGAAGTGGCTTTGGCAGAGTTACAAGATGAGTTAGAAGCTAAATCATTGTCTATTCCAAACTTGCCCGATGAGTCTGTGCCTGAAGGTAAAGATGAAGCTGATAATGTGGAAGTATTGAAATGGGGCACACCACGCCAGTTTGATTTTGAAATTAAAGATCATACCGACCTTGGCGAAATGATGGGTGGTTTGGAATTTGAAACTGCAACCAAATTAACAGGTTCTCGTTTTAGCGTTCTGAAAGGGCCATTGGCGCGTTTACAACGTGCGATTACACAGTTCATGTTAGATACGCATACTGTTCAAAATGGTTATACCGAAGCGTATGTACCGTATTTGGTCAATGCAGATTCATTGCGTGGTACTGGTCAGCTGCCTAAATTTGAAGAAGATTTGTTCAAGCTACAAGGTGAAAAAGAATACTATCTAATTCCAACTGCCGAAGTTCCAGTAACCAACTTTGTGCGTGATGAAATCATTGATCCTGAACGCTTGCCATTAAAATATGCCGCTCATACCCCTTGTTTCCGCAGCGAAGCAGGTTCTTATGGTCGCGATACTCGTGGTTTAATCCGCCAACACCAATTTGATAAAGTCGAAATGGTGCAGATTGTAAAACCAGAAACCTCAATGCAGGCTTTAGAAGAATTGACTGGACATGCAGAAGGTATTTTGCAGGCACTTGGTTTACCGTACCGTAAAATTATTCTATGTGGTGGCGATATGGGCTTTGGCGCAACCAAAACCTATGACTTAGAAGTTTGGGTGCCAAGTCAAAACACTTACCGTGAAATTTCATCATGCTCAAACATGGGGGATTTCCAAGCGCGTCGTATGAAAGCACGCTACCGTGCCGACCAAAAGAAAACTGAATTTGTGCATACATTAAACGGTTCAGGTTTGGCGGTAGGACGTACTTTATTGGCTGTTATGGAAAACTATCAACGTGCCGATGGTTCGATTGAAATTCCTGCAGTATTACGTCCGTACATGGGCGGTTTAGAGTTTATTGACTAAGTTGAGTGCAGGTCGACTTAGGGTGAAATTGCTTACAATCAGATTTAAATATTGAGGTTTAGTGTGGATATTTTTCCAATCTCGTTAAAGTTGCAGCAGCAACCTTGTCTGATTGTGGGCGGTGGGCATATTGCTTATCGCAAAGCGGTGTTACTGGCTAAAGCGGGCGCAAAAGTTGATGTGCTTGCCCCTGAAATTGATGTCAATTTATTGCAACTGGTGCAACAAAGTCAGGGGCAGTATGTGCAAGATGTTTTTAGTTCATCTACTGCGCTGCGTCACTATCGTTTGGTGATTGCTGCAACAGATAACAATTTGGTCAATCAGCAAGTTTTTGCAGCTTGCGAAGCCGAAAATGTGCTGGTCAATAGTGTTGATGATCCGCCACATTGTCGTTTTATGGTGCCTGCGATCATTGACCGTTCGCCTTTGGTGATTTCAGTTGCAAGTAATGGCACATCTCCCGTGTTATCACGTCAAATTCGTACTCAACTGGAAAGCAGTATTCCGCATGGTATGGGCAAACTGGCTGAGTTTTCAGGTCAGTGGCGTGCCGCAGTAAAACAGAAAATTGTAAATCCAGAAGAGCGCCGTATTTTTTGGGAGGAGTTATATGCCAGCCCTCTTAAAGAACAGGTGTTCAATGACAATCTTGACGCTGCAAACCAAAGCATACAACACGCTTTAGCGGAATGGCAAACACCGAAAGGCGAGGTGTATTTGGTTGGTGCAGGGCCGGGTGATCCTGAATTGCTGACCTTAAAAGCCTTACGATTAATGCAGCAAGCCGATGTGGTGATTTATGACCGTTTGGTGTCTGCACCCATTTTGGAATTGTGCCGCCGTGATGCTGAAAAAGTCTATGTTGGAAAGGCGCGCTCTAACCATGCTGTGCCGCAAGAAGGTATTAATGCGTTATTGGTTAAATATGCACAAGCAGGTAAGCGAGTTTGCCGTTTAAAAGGTGGTGATCCTTTTATTTTTGGGCGTGGCGGTGAAGAAATTCAAGAGTTGTATGAAGCAGGTGTGTCATTTCAAGTCGTACCAGGCATTACTGCAGCGTCGGGCTGTGCGGCTTATGCGGGTATTCCACTGACCCACCGAGATTGTGCGCAAAGTGTGCGTTTCTTGACCGGGCATTTAAAAGAAGGTTCGCCTGAATTGCCGTGGTCAGAATTGGTGTATGAAAATCAAACCTTGGTGCTGTACATGGGCTTGGTTGGCTTGGAAAGCATTTGTGCAAAACTGATTGCGCATGGACAACGGGCGGATATGCCTGTCGCCTTAATTTCTAAAGGCACGACCCCTGAACAAAAAGTGGTGGTGGGGACGTTGGCGGATATTGCCAGTAAAGTCGCACAGCACCACATTCAGGCGCCTACCTTGACCATTATTGGTGAAGTGGTCAATTTACGTGAACAGTTGAAATGGTAATGAATCTCCCCCAACCCCTCTTTTAAAAAGAGGGGAGTTCCTACATTTTCTAAAGGGAGCTGGGGAGGGATTGTGAAAAGTAGAGAAAATTTGTGATCCACGTTGTTTTATATGAGCCTGAAATTCCAGCCAATACAGGAAATATCATTCGTTTGTGTGCCAATACAGGTGCGCAATTGCATTTGATTAAGCCATTGGGTTTTGAGCTGGATGATAAAAAGCTGAAACGTGCAGGTTTGGATTATCACGAATGGGCACGTATGCAAATTTGGGACAATCTTGAGCAATGCTTGGCTAATTTAGACAGCAAAGGCGTGGGGTTGGATGCGATTTATCCATTAACCACCAAAGGCACAGAAACACCACATACTTCGGATTTAAACCGACCTGTTGCCTTGTTGATGGGGCCTGAAACACGTGGTTTGCCAGAAGCAGTACGCATGTTGTTTCCGCAGCAGCACTGGATTCGTTTACCCATGGCAGAAAACTCACGCAGTTTAAACTTGTCTAATGCAACGGCTGTGATTGTGTATGAGGCATGGCGTCAGCAAGGTTTTAAAGCATTGCTCTAATTTGAGCATCAATTCATTTCAAATTTAATGCGATCTTTAGCATCAATGCGTACAATTGATAGATAAAAAGCTGAGACAAAACTGTACTCAGCTTTTTTGTTTTCGCTATTTTGCTGATTTAACGCTGCAATCCATTTGAGGCATAAGAAAAGGCGCATAAAGCGCCTGATCTTAAAGTTGTGATGCTATTTGTCTTAGCGATCATCAAACTCATTGTGCTGCGGAGCAGGGTGTTTAAAGCCTTTGGTTTTATAACCGAGGTATAAAACCCCAAACATTGCCCACCATAAGCCATACTTCAATGAAGTTTCATCGACTTCGAGCCATAAAGCAAAGACTGCAATAAAGCCGCACAACGGTACGATCACAAAATTGAGAAGGTCTTTAAAGCCTTTGGTACGACCATCACGTAGCGCGTAACGTGAAATCACCGATAAATTCACAAAGCTAAATGCGGTGAGGGCACCAAAACTGATTAATGAAATGACAAAATCCAAGTCCATAAAACCAGCAGTTAACGCTACAGCACCTACAATTAAAATATTGTATGAAGGTGTATAGCTGCGTGGGCTGATATGACCAAAGATTTTTTTGTTGATCACGCCATCACGACCCATCACGTACATTAAACGCGATACGCCCGCATGAGCCGAAATACCCGATGCCATTACCGTTACAATAGCAAAGGCAAGCACATATGACTGGAACAACGAGCCGCCGACCAAGAGCAGAATTTCTGGCTGTGTTTCAGCAATATTTTTAAAGTAGCTGCCTGGTTCATTCGGGAAGAAAATCTGCATGAAATAGGTGCTGACAATAAAAATCACACCCGCAATCAGCGCAGTTAAGAACATTGCCTTCGGTAAGGTTTTTTCAGTGTCTTTGGTTTCTTCTGCAAGCGAGCTGAGTGAGTCAAAACCTGTAAATGAAAAGCAGAGTAGGGTTGCACCTGTAATCAATGCGCCTACCGAAGTCAGTTCATTCCAGAAAGGTTCTAAGCTCCATAACTGATAGCGTTGCTCGGCAGTGATTGGACCATCGGCATTGAAACCTGCCTGAAGTTTGGTGTACATCATCCATGTAAATACGCCAATGACCACCAACTGTACCAAAACGATCATACTGTTAAAGTTGGCGACAAAACGCGCGCCACGCAAGTTGACACCCGTCATAAATGCCGTGAGTACCACCACCCAAATCCAGTGATTCACATCAGGGAATAAGGCTTCCAGATAAATCACCGCCAAGATGATGTTGACCATTGGCGAGAGTAAATAATCTAGCCAAGATGACCAACCCACCATAAAACCAACGTTGGGGTGAATCGATTTTTGTGCATAGGTATACGCCGACCCAGAAGAAGGATAACGACGAATCATGTGACCATAACTTAAAGAAGTTAAAAGAATGGCAACCAGTGCAAAAATATAAGATGTGGGTACGTGAAAATGACTTTCTTCCGATACTAAGCCGAAAGTGTCGAATAACGTCATCGGTTGAATGTAGGCTAAACCAATAATAATAATGTGCCAGAGTCCTAGCGTTTTTTGCAGTTTAGCTGCCGATTGAGTCCCAGAGATATTTGTCAACGGCGTTATCCTCTTAATCGTTGATCAAGGATCAGTCATGTTTGTTCAGGATTGTTTGAGACGAACAATCCCCCCTACATAAAAAGTAAAAACGCGCCAATCTACTCCATAATGACGCGCTTTGTCAGTATCTTTGCTTTCTTTTTTAGCAGAAAAAACGCCATATTGATGAAAAAACATCAGACGCAGCAGTCTACCAATGAAAAGCCCGATGTTTAGAAAAACATCAGGCTAGATTTTCGGCTATGTTCGCCTATTTTGTAGGAATTACCAAGCCTTTTTTAAGATGGCTTTGAGTTCTTCTAAATTGGCTTCTTTCGGGTTGTAAATAATCGAACCATCGTTCAGGGCTTTTTCAGCGACTTCATCTAATTGTGCTTCGCTGACTTTACCAGTTTCTTGTAAAGTGCGTGGCAATTTAGTCAGTGCATATAAGCGGTCACGAATGGCTAAGAGTGTCGAAATGGTTTTATCGGCACGTAAATGTGCAGGGGTTTGTGCATAGACGTCTGCGCCAGCCAAAGGTAATAGTAGCTCGGCAATTTTATCGGCATTGACGTCTTTGTTGTATTCCAACACGTATGGCAAGAATAAATTCATGCACAGTCCATGTGGCAAATGTGCCACAGCACCCAAGGCATGACCTAAGGAATGCACCAAACCGACCATAGAGTTTGAAAACGCAATCCCCGCCATAGTCGATGCTTGTGCCAGTTCCAAACGGCCTTGTTCATCGCTTAGGTTGTCTAATACATTGAACAGGTTATTGCTGATTTTTTTAATTGCTGCAGTGGCATAAGCATCAGAAATTGGGTTGGCTGCCATGCAACTATAAGCCTCAATGGCGTGCGTCATGGCATCCATAGCCGTCATTGCTGTTAAATGTGGTGGCAAAGTTTGCGTCATACGCGGGTCTAAAATGGCTGCATGTGGCATTAAGTAATACGATGCAAATGGCATTTTGACGTTCTTTTCTGTGTCGGATACCACCGCAACCATAGTCACTTCTGAACCTGTTCCAGATGTGGTTGGAATCACAAAAAAAGGTTTCAGTGGGCGTGGTAAGTTATGCGCACCTGAATATTGCAATAAGTCATCACCGCCCTCGCTGACTAAAATATTGGTGGCTTTAGAAGTGTCAATTACTGAACCGCCACCCACCGCGATAATGGCATCACAGTTATTTTCACGGTACAACTGTGCCGCACGACGCACTGTTGCCACACTTGAATCTTGCGGGACATCATCAAAAACATAGCCAATCACGGCATCGGTAGATTCAAAAGCCGCTTCAATCGGTGCAAGCAAATTGTTGGAACGCACACCTTTGTCGGTAATGATCATTGGACGCTGCGAACCGAGTGTCGCCAATTCAAACGGAATATGTTCAAGCGCGGCATGACCTGCAATGACTTTGACTGGGCAAAAAAATTCGTAATAAGGCTTCGCCATGTTATGCACTCCGTTTGAAATAAGATTGGGCAACTTTTAGATAGATATTGGCTGCACCTGATAGTTTTTCTTTTAAGCTGAGTTCAGTCGGATATTGTTTTACCGCCAGTTCTGCCAGTAATTTAGGCAAGATCAGTGCTTCCATTTTATTCAGGCAACGTACCAAGCGAATTGCATAAGACACATCACCATCAGCAATCATGCGGTCATGCGCAAAGGCCTGTGCGGTACTTTCCTGAAATGAAAACACTAAAAATGCATGATTTAAGTGTTTGAAGGTAATGGTTAAATCGGGTTTTTGTGCCGTATTCTGTAACAGTTCTAATTGATGATCTGCAGTGACTTTGGCAACAAAGGCTGGACCATTCGGAAAAACTTTCATAGACAACACAAAGTTGCTGGGGAATTTTGCAACTTCCTGTTTAATTTCTTCATCGACCTGACTTGCCATGACTAAACCTCTGCCAATCACATCCATCATGAGTTTGACATAGGCCAGTTGCAAAGCGGGTTTCACAGATTTAGTTGAAATCACGCGCTGAATCCCTGTGTTATAAATCATTATTTAGAGTAAATACTCTATTTTATTTCTTATTGAAAAGAAAGCCATTTATACGTGAATGACTTGAACGTCATTAAAGTAACCGCTGTTTTGTAAAGTTTCAATGATATCTGCGCAGAAGTTTTCAAAATGTGGATAGTCATTGACTAAATCCATCACACGTACCATTTCCAAACCTGCATAGCCGCAAGGGTTGATACTTTGAAAACCAGTCAAGTCACAATCAATATTGAGGGCTAAACCGTGATAACTACGGCCTTTACGAATTTTAAAACCGAGTGAGCCAATTTTTCGTTCATTGACATATACCCCTGGTGCATCTGCTTTGGCATAGGCTTCAATGCCGTATTTTTTAAGCAGCTCAATCATCAAGTTTTCAGCATAAGATACCAAAGTACGGACATTCCAGCCTAAACGGTTCAGGTCAAACATGAAGTAGGCGACCAATTGGCCTGGGCCATGCCATGTGACTTGACCACCACGATCAGTCTGTACCACAGGAATATCTGTCGCCATTAAAATATGTTCGGCTTTGCCTGCTTGCCCTTGGGTCAGTACATTCGGATGTTGCAAAATCCAGAGTTGGTCAGGGCTGTCTGCATCACGTTGTTCAGTCCAGTCTTTCATTTCCTGAAAGCGAGCTTGATAGTCAGTCAGGTCATGATATTGACGAATAATCAGGTTTGGCCGTTGTGCAGTATCCACAGTGATGCAGTCCTATCCATAAAAGCAAGAAATTGATTTTATTATACGAAAATGTCGCGGCTGTAGGGGATTTGTGGATTGAATAAGATTTTGGCAGCGCAGAAACAAAAAACACGCCCGAAAGCGTGTTATTTGAAAATCAATCTACAAAATTACAATGCAGTTTTAATCAGTGGGCAAGCTGCCAAATCTGCATAAATGGCATGCACTTGTTCCAATTCTTCAAAACGCAATTGTGCTGTAATTGAATGATACTTGCCTGTGCGTGATGGGGTAATGCTGATGCTTTGTGCATCAAACTCAGGGAAGTGCTTCACTAAAATTTCAAGCACAGCAATACGCAGTTCATCACCCGCGTCACCAATGAGTTTAATTGGGTAATCCATTGGAAACACCCAAAGATGCTCTTGTAGTTCACGAGATGGGGTACGGTTGAATAACGTCATAAGCGTGTGTCTCTATCTCTATATCAAACGCCTGCATAGGGCAGGCGTTTTTTGTCTTGTTGAATAAATGAGGCTGAATTTAAAAATTTCAATAGCTCATTTATGCAGCAATCTTAGTCATTTTCCAAGAACGAGCGTAAGTGTTCAGAACGAGAAGGGTGACGAAGTTTACGTAAGGCTTTGGCTTCAATCTGACGGATACGTTCACGGGTCACATCAAACTGCTTCCCAACTTCTTCCAAAGTATGATCGGTTGGCATATCAATACCAAAACGCATTTTCAGAACTTTGGCTTCACGTTCAGTCAAGTTTTCAAGCACTTCACGGGTCGCTTCTTTTAAGCCTTCAGAGGTTGCCGCATCAACAGGTGAGGTGATGTTGCTGTCCTCAATGAAGTCACCCAAATGTGAATCTTCATCATCACCAATTGGCGTTTCCATAGAAATCGGCTCTTTGGCAATTTTCAGAACTTTACGAACTTTAACTTCATCCATTTCCAAGCGTTCGCCTAATTCTTCTGGAGTCGGTTCACGACCCATTTCCTGAAGCAATTGACGCGATACACGGTTGATCTTGTTAATGGTTTCGATCATGTGTACTGGAATACGAATGGTACGCGCTTGGTCGGCAATAGAACGGGTAATCGCCTGACGAATCCACCATGTTGCATAAGTCGAGAACTTATAACCACGACGGTATTCGAACTTGTCTACCGCTTTCATCAAGCCGATGTTACCTTCCTGAATCAAGTCTAGGAATTGTAAACCACGGTTGGTGTATTTTTTTGCAATCGAAATAACCAGACGCAAGTTGGCTTCAACCATTTCTTTCTTCGCACGACGGGCTTTGGCTTCGCCTACTGCCATACGCTTAGAAATTTCTTTGATGCCTTTAACATCTAAGCCTAACTCTTTTTCAATGTCGGCAATTTTTTGTTGGAACGCCAAAATATCTGGACGTACTTTTTCCAAATAGCCTTTTTGGTCGGCAGGTGCTTTGGCAATGTGCTCGTCTAACCAAGCAAAGTTAGATTCCTGACCTGGGAATGAGGTACGGAATTGAGTACGATCCATACGACCACGACGCACCGCATAACGCATCACTTCACGTTCAGCAGTACGAATTTGTTCATGTGTACCACGAATCATTTCCGAAATAATATCGAATAAACGTGGCGTAAATTTAAACATCATGAATACAGTCGCTAAAGCTTCTAAAGCCTCTTGAGCTTCGGCACTTTCACGACCATGTTTTTCAATGGCAGCAATTTTTGCAAGATAAGCCTGTTCCAATTCACCAAAACGCATTCTTGCAATTTCTGGGTCTGGACCTGAATCTGCTTCAGATTCTTCTTCGGCTTCAGCTTCTTCTTCCTCATCGTCATCATCAAGTTTGACGTCTTTGGTTGGTTTGTTGCTGGTGTCTTCTTCTTTGTCTAAATCGGCTTCGTCTTCTAAAACTTCTGGAATTTCTTCATCGGTTTCAGGGTCTAAATAACCTGATAAAATATCGGCAAGGCGACGTTCGCCTGCTTCATAATCTTTATATTCTTGCAGTACCACTTGCACTGCGTTTGGCCAGTAGGCAATCGAGTGAAGTACATCGCGAATCCCTTCTTCAATACGTTTCGCAATGCTAATTTCACCTTCACGCGTTAACAGCTCAACCGTACCCATTTCACGCATATACATACGCACAGGGTCTGTGGTGCGACCAGGCTCATTTTCTACAGAGGCAAGTACCGCTGCAGCTTCTTCTTCAGCAACTTCGTCGGCAGCTTCCGCATTATCCTCGAACATTGCATCATCAGATTCAGGCGCACGTTCATGCACAGGAATACCGACGTCTTGAAGCATTTGAATAATGTCTTCAATCTGCTCGCTTTCTGTGATTGAGTCCGGGAGATGATCGTTAACCTCAGCGTAAGTTAGGTAACCTTGCTCTTTGCCTCGGCTAATCAGAGCCGCTACTTGCGAAGTAGGGGAATTCATATCGCTCATCTTTGCTTACTCTTCGTTGAATCTGTGGCAGTGAAAAACCGTGCATGATAGCACAATTCGCTTTAAATAGGGGGTGAATTGATCAATCAAGCATGATTTTAAAATGATGTTTGAATGAAGAATGTGATAGGAATATGGGGCTTCATTACTGTTTTTCAAGTCAATTTCCTTTTTGCCCGCAAAATATTTTTATGATTGGGGCGAATCTTAAATAATGATACTAACTTGTTCATAAATACACAAATTTGCTGCAATGTTGCAAGCAGTCTATGTTGCAGTTTTTTGAAAAAAATAAATAAAACTTGACAATATTTATAAAGGCAGATAAATAGCGGCTAGACCCTTCACATTTTTTCATTCTGAGGTAGTTTTAGTGTCTTCTACAGATTTTGAACTAGATGATAACTACGGTGATGATGATGTTAATTTCGATGAGGCATCAAACAAAATAAGCGCGAAAGAATCTTTAGAAAAGCGCCGTTTGATTGATGATTTACTCGCACAACGTCGTTTGGAACGTGAGCTCAAAGATTTTGATTATGATTTTGACGATGACGACGATTTTGACGATGAAGATGACTAAAATCAGGTACTGTATCTGGCATTGAAAATGCTATGCTACACCCCTAAATTGACACCGATGGATTTGAAATGACTGCTTTAGATTTAGACCTGTTAAGTGAATATCTAGATGGTGACCAAAACGAGTATGGTCTAGACTTCGCTGCAACGCATGGTTTCTTGTGTGCCATTGCAGTTGGACCTCAATTTGACCCATGGTTAAATGAATTGTTTGAAGGCAACCAAAAGAAAGTGCCTGCTGAAATTATTGCGCAAATTCAGGCTTGGTTAGAAAGCATTCGCCAAAGTTTAGCCAATGAAGAAGGCATTGAGTTTCCATTTGAAATTGAAGAAGCAGAAGTTGATTCAAGTTTGGGTGATTGGAGCGTTGGCTTTGTCGATGCGATGTTCTTAAACGAAGAAGCATGGTTTACGCCTGAATTTGAAGAGCAATTGGTTGATTTAACTTTGCCAATGATGGTGTTTAGCGGCATTGATGAAGAAGATCCACAAATGGAATCTTTCCGTCGCAATGGTCAGTTAATGGACGAAATTGCTGAAGAAATTCCTGAAAACCTGAATGAATTATATTTGATGTATCACACGCCTGAATAATTGGCGTAATTGCATCAAAAAAAAGTACTGCCATCGTGCAGTACTTTTTTTATGCCTAGATATTTTGTTGATGATGATGCATAGCCCAGTCAGGTTGTGTCGCTTTCATCCCAGTACAAGACAGCCATAATATCTTTGCGAGAAAACTAAAAGTGTTTTAGGTCGTATTTGAGATCAGCCTTGTAAAAACTTCTTGTGATAATAACGGTTCGCATACCAACCATAGGCAACATGAAAAACTGCACCATGAATCGCAATCAAACACAGCATCACCACCGCAGCCAGTGCTAGTCCTGCTTTATCTGCAGCTTTTAAAATGGCTTCTGCATTCGGATTCATCAGCACCAAGAAAAACACAAAGAAGCTACCAATAATAATTGCCACCGCACTTGAGCCCCAAACCAGTTGAATTTTTTCATCACTGCTCGGTAAGCGTTGTTCTTTTTTGACAAAATGTCCTGCGCTAATGAATGCTGCGGCAATTAATGCAGGGAGCAAGGTCAAGCCACCTAAGTTCAGACCAAAAATCAATACGGTAATGAGTAAGACCAGCGTAATACTGTAAACCGCAGCAAAAAATAATAAATATGGTTTCATGTCTGATTTTCCCCAAAAAATTGATTCAATTGCGCAGCAACACAAGCATTAGTCACGCATTTTACGGCGATGCCTACGGTATAAAATAATTGCGATGACTAAGAGCACCAAGCCTATAATGACATGGCTGACCTGACTGAAAATTTGCTGCATCAATTGTTGGTTTTCACCAAAATAATAACCCACGCAAGCTAAAAAAGTGGTCCAAATAATTGTGCCTAAACCACTATAAAACATAAATTTCCAAAATGGCATGTGGCTCATGCCTGCAGGAATACTGATGAGAGAACGAATAGCGGGAATCATGCGCCCAAAAAATACAATCCGATGTCCATATTGTTCAAACCAATGCAGGGAGTTTCGGACGTCTTGTTCTTTAATCCATAGATATTTACCGTAGCGATTGACCCAGTGGTAAATACTTTCATGTTTGCAGCGATAACCTACCCAATATAACACTGCCGCTGCGAACAACGAGCCGATACAGCCTGCAATGATGACACCCAATAGCAGTAATTGCCCTTGCGATGCAGAATAGCCTGCAGAGGGCATAATAATTTCAGAAGGAACGGGTGGAAAAACATTATCCAGAAACATTAACAGGGCAATACCAAGGTAGCCCAGTTGTTCCATAATGGAAATAATCCATTCAGTTAAGTTCATGCAGGTTGTGCTTTAGAAAAGTGCTTCTATCCTAAGCAGTATTGGACGAACAGTAAAGTCTTGCGCAATTTAGACTTAATCAAGCTCTGCATGGGTCAGGGTATAGATATATACACGTCTTAAGCTATATGCCACAAGTATAGGAATGGCACAGAGCAGGGCGTAATTCAAGAAATGCGCTTGTAGATGATAGCCAACAAATGCCGCAATAATACCGCCTAAAATTGCACCTAAAGCCACAATAAAAGTATGAGATTCATGTTCCAAACCATCTTGCATTGTTGCGCTATGCGTAGCAGTCACAGATTTTACAGGCGTAAAACGTAGTGTGTGCATTGAATTTGAAATTGTTGTTTTAGGCATAGCGTCACTCCTGATTGCGGCATATAAATTTAGGAATACATAACGATCCTTGAATTTTGGGTTATGGGAGATGTTGAGTTTGTGCTGAACATCTGCACCAATATAGCCACAGATTTTGTGGCTTATTTTGATTGAATGCTATCACCCAATCTGGGGATATTGCGCAATGCTTGGTAAACAAGCGTTGTATTTTTATGTTCTATGTAATCTTGCGTGAAGCATATATGTAGACATAAAAAATCCCCATACTGGATGAGGACTTTTTCAATATGATTAGAGTGGTCGATACAACATCAACATGGCTTTTGTTAGACCTTGTTGATGTGTATGAGCCTGTACGGATTACAGACGTTTACGTTTAGCTGCGGCAATTTGTGATTGGCGCATACGGAAACCTTCTTTTTGTTTCTCACTGGTTTTATCAATACAGTACACACAAGATACACCGTGTTCATAGCTTGGTAATTCAACTTCTTCAGGCAGTAATGGCCAACCGCAAGCATGACATTTGGTGTTTTGACCTTCTTGCATACCATGTGTCACCGCAGTACGGCCATCAAATACGAAACATTCACCTTCCCATAAGCTTTCATCGGCTGGTGTTTCTTCTAAGTATTTAAGTACGCCACCTTTTAAGTGATAAACCTCGGTAAAACCTTCTTGCAACAATAATGACGTCGATTTTTCACAACGAATCCCGCCTGTGCAGAACATCGCAATTTTTTTATCTTTATGCTGTTCTAGGTTTTGTTTCACATATTCTGGAAATTCACGGAAAGTTTCGGTTTTCGGGTCAATTGCGCCCTTAAACGTTCCTGCTTTGTATTCATAGTCATTACGGGTATCAATCAGAATGACATCGTCACGAGCAATCAGTTCATTCCATTCTTTCGGGTCTAGGTAGTGACCGACTAAATCACGTGGTTTTACTTCTACACCCAAAGTCACAATTTCTTTTTTCAGCTTGATTTTCATTTTACGGAATGGCTTTTCAGAGCTATGTGACTCTTTGTATTCCATTGCGGTAAAGCCTTCATTCAACAGAAATTGGTGAACTTGATCAATCGCGGCACGATCACCCGCTACAGTTCCATTAATGCCTTCACCTGCCACAATAAGAGTACCGCAAAGGTTGATTGAATTTACCAAATCTAATAAGCGTTGTTGAAGATCGGCAGGATCTGCAACTTCTTTGAATTGATAAAGTGCGGCAACAACCCAAGTCGTGGTCGCTGGCTGTTCTACAGGTGCAAGCTGTTCTACAGTAGCGTTCATGGAGTACTCCAATAGATGAAAGACAAAAATTTAAGGCGCATATTCTAACCTGCTTTGTGTGAATATGCGAGAAAACCGAGTGCGGTACATGGTTTTTAAAGCACGACACAACATTTTAAAAATGTAGCAGAACGGGGTATGATGCCACTCGTTTCAAAGAAGAATGTTGTGTTCATGTTGATGCGCCAACAGGTGTTGTTAAATATTGGAGTGTTGTGTTGAGTAAGGATCGTCAAATTGCCACTTTAACCCCGTGTGCAGGTCGTTGTTCTACGGTGTTTGGTGATGCTGTCTGTCGAGGTTGCCGTCGCTTTAACCATGAAGTGATTCGATGGAACAGCTATACGCCTGAACAACACACTGCCGTTTGGCGTCGTTTAGATGCACAGCTCGATCAGATTTTAGTGCCTATGTTGCCGTTTGCCGACCTGCGTCATGTTGAAGGGTTTATCCGCTCTAAGCGTGTGCGTTTACGTGATGATGCTTCAAAAGGGCGTAAGCTGTACCATGCACTGAAAATTTGTGAAAAAAATCGACATTTTACCGATGAAAGCGGCTTGGGCATTCACTACAAAGAAGTGCGACCTTTGTGGCAGGAGTTTGAACGTCGCGTGTTGGCGCTTGCAACCGCAAGTTATGATTTTGCATTTTTAAGGGCTGATGGTATTAGCCATAGCTTATTGCATAGCTTGCAAGATGATTAATTTGTAATTCTTGCGATTAAAGGCTAGAAAGACTTTTATTGAACCATAAAAAAACTCGCAAAATTTGCGAGTTTTTTTATTTTGTACAGGAATGGCTTAAGCCACTTGTACAGGAATACAGTTTGCAGTGTGACTCACGGTATTGTCTAGGTTTGCATAGACCAAACGTGGTTCGTGTGCATTGGCTTCTGCTTCAGTGAAGTCACCAAAGGTTGCAATAATAATAATATCGCCTACATCGGCTTGGTGTGCAGCACCACCATTGACTGAAATGATGCCTGAGTTGTCTTCACCGCGAATTGCATAAGTTGTGAAGCGCTTACCATTGGTCACGTTCCATACGTGGATTTCTTCATATTCACGAATGCCAGCCAAATCCATGAGTGTTCCGTCAATTGCACATGAACCTTCGTAGTGAAGTTCTGCATGAGTTACAAAAGCACGGTGGATTTTGCATTTTAATAAACGAGATAGCATGGTGAGCGTCTCCTTAGTGGACCTAAGATTTTATCTTATGGTTGAATTCAAACACTGCTTGCTGGATGTCAGTTCCGAGCAGAAAGCGCATTTTGCTCTGAAAATTGCGACATGGCAAGTGTGATTGTTCAACAATTGTGGATTCATCAGTTCGGTTTATAGGCATTGATTTGATTCATGGCTTGTTGTACTTCGCCATTGACCAGTAACTTGATACGACCTAATGCATGTGCAAGTGCATCATCCATTAAAGTTTGCTCGCTACTTGGTGCTTTGCTCAGTACATGACCAGACACGCGTTCTTTTGAACCCGGATGCCCAATACCAATGCGTAAACGATGGAAGTTTGGACCTGTGTGCGGCACGATGTCACGTAAACCATTATGTCCACCATGACCACCACCCGTTTTTAGGCGAATGATCCCTGGGTTCATATCCAGTTCATCATGAGCAATCAGCATTGCTTCAGGTGCAATTTGATAGAATTTGGCGAAGGGAACAACACTTTGACCAGAACGATTCATAAAGGTTGTGGGTAATAACAGACGAACGTCTTGACCTTCGATATTACCACGTCCGCTGATCCCGTGAAATTTAGGATCGGCTTTTAACGTAATGCCATATTGATCTGCAAGCTGTTCTACAAACCAGAAACCTGCATTATGGCGGGTTTGGGCATACTCTTTACCAGGGTTGCCCAAACCAACAATCAGTGAAATATTAGCCACTAATTACACCGTAAACACTTATGCGCGTTTGAAGTCAGCGTGCATAGGTGTGTTTTTAGCAGGGTGACGTTGTAAAGCTTGGATTTTAACGCTTTCAACTTTGTCGCCTACTTTGATTTCTACAACTTCTTCAAAGAAAGCGTTGCTTTCTAAAGCTTTTACAAGCTCACGAAGTTCTAAAGTAACAGCTACTGGCTCAGCGTCGCCACCATAAATGATAGCTGGAACTAATGCAGCGTGACGAAGGCGGCGGCTCGCACCTTTCCCTTGGTTAGCTGCTTCACGCGCTTGAGCGTTTAATACGAAGTTTGCCATGATAGACATCCTTATTTTGAGTTTAAATAAACTAGATCTGCGACCAATCTAGTGATAGAAAACCCTGCCAATTGGCAGGGCTTTGAAAATTCAGCGCTCTATTATAGATAAGAATCGAACATTGCGCTAATAGATTCTTCGTTGTTAATACGGCGAATTGTTTCTGCAACCATACTTGCTACAGATACTTGGCGAATTTTACCAAGTGCTTGAGCTTCTTCTGAAAGAGGAATGGTGTCTGTAACAACCAGTTCATCAATCACAGAATTTTTCAGGTTTTCAATCGCTTTGCCTGAAAGTACAGGGTGGGTAGCATAAGCAACAACGCGGCGAGCACCAAAAGTTTTAAGTGCATCGGCAGCTTTGCATAATGTACCTGCAGTATCCACCATGTCATCTACAATGACACAGTCACGATCTTTTACATCACCAATCAAATGCATCACTTGTGATTCATTCGCTTTTTGACGACGTTTATCGATAATTGCAAGATCGATATCACCCATTTGTTTTGCAACAGCGCGCGCACGAACCACACCACCAACGTCTGGTGAAACTACCATGAGATTGTCGTGTGACTGTTGACGCAGGTCAGCCAATAGCGCAGGCGTACCATAAATGTTGTCTACAGGGATGTCGAAGAAACCTTGAATTTGGTCTGCGTGCAAGTCAATCATCACTACACGGTCAATCCCTACAGTGGTGAGCATATCTGCAACCACTTTAGCGGTAATTGGAACACGTGTAGAACGAGGACGACGGTCTTGGCGGGCATAACCGAAGTAAGGAATAACGGCAGTAATACGACCTGCACTTGCACGACGCAACGCGTCAGCCATCACCAAGATTTCCATGAGGTTGTCATTGGTTGGCGCACAAGTAGGTTGTACGATAAATACGTCTTTACCACGGACATTCTCGGTAATCTCTACAGCAATCTCACCATCAGAGAAGGTAGAAACTGATGCAGCACCTAAAGGAATGTGCAAGTGGCTTACGACTTTTTGAGCGAATTGTGGATGCGCGGTTCCACTAAAAACGACAAGATTGGGCATGAAGCACCCTTGGCGGTTGGTGTATGTAAGAATAGATGGCAGGGGTAGCTGGATTCGAACCAACGGATGCCGATATCAAAAACCGGTGCCTTACCACTTGGCGATACCCCTAATGCGGCAGAACTTTAATATTTTTACTGCGTTCTGTCAAGGTAAATTAACAGGATAGCGGTAATATTGGGGGTTCTGTCTAATGCGAGAAAATGGCAGGGGTAGCTGGATTCGAACCAACGGATGCCGATATCAAAAACCGGTGCCTTACCACTTGGCGATACCCCTAGATTTGATCACTGTAAGATGGCAGGGGTAGCTGGATTCGAACCAACGGATGCCGATATCAAAAACCGGTGCCTTACCACTTGGCGATACCCCTAATACAGTAATCTACAGGTGAAAGAGATGGCAGGGGTAGCTGGATTCGAACCAACGGATGCCGATATCAAAAACCGGTGCCTTACCACTTGGCGATACCCCTATTGTACTGTGAAATGTCGTAATGGAGATTCATCTAAGCTGTTCACAACGTACGCAGTACATGGTGAGTGTGCCAAAATGTCGTCTACATTCATTTCTGCAGTCACTTCAGTAAAGACACAAGCACCTGTACCTGTAAGCTTTGCTTGACCAAATTGGTCTAAATAACGCATTGCTTCATCAACTTCGGGGTATAAATTTCGTGCCACAGGCTCAAAATTATTTCCAAAGTCAGATGGCTTTATCTGATAGCCGCAGAATTTAGTGGGCTTCGTGTTTCTTGTCAATGTTTTTTGTGAAAAAAGTAGTTGAGTGCTGATAAAACAGTCAGGTTTTAACACAATATATTGTTTTGGGGCTAAGTCTATGAATGTTAACTGTTCACCAATGCCTTCTGCCCATGCATTACGACCATGCACAAAGATCGGTACATCTGCTCCGAGCTGTAAACCAAGTTCAGCTAGTTTTTGAGTATCCAAGCCACATTGCCAAAGTTGATTGACTACAATTAAGGTGGTTGCGGCATTGGATGAACCTCCGCCAAGCCCTGCACCCATAGGGATGTGCTTCTCAATTTTAATATTTAAACCTGTGGCTTGTTTCGCGTAGGGTTTTAAAATTTGCGTGGCTTTGTAAATCAGGTTTTGCTCTAAATTGACACTGTTTAAACCCTGAATTTGAATGCTTTGAGTATCATTGACTTCAAATTCTAGCCAGTCGTATAAATCAATCAGTTGAAAAATAGTCTGCAATTCATGGTAGCCGTTGTCACGACGCCCAGTAATGTGCAAAAACAGATTTAATTTGGCAGGTGAGGGTACACGAATCATGGCGAAACTTGGCAAGTGATTAACGATTTTGGATGAGCATTGTAATACGGTTTTCTTGCCCTGATTCAAGTGCTTGTTTCAAAATCAGACGATTTGGCAAACTGGCACTGTCGTTATAGCTCAAATCGACCGTCCAACCATCTTCAATAAATTGAGTCGGGCGCTGTTGGGGGTCTTTTTGAATTTGGGCATTGACCGTTGCAGGTCGGGCTTGTACCCAATCGACCAAGTGGGTGATGGGCGCTTGCCAACCTGTGGCTTGTTCTAACAGTTCTTCAGGACTTTCGGCATAAATTATCCCTGTTTTGGCACTGTTGAGGGTGACTTGTCCTGGTTGTCCGCTAATTTGCGTTTTACCAACGCCCAAAATGCCGCTCAGTTCAATATCAAACTGCTGTTGCTGCTGTACCCAAGTAAAAAAGGCACTGCCAGATTGCTGCGGAGTGCGCACACCAATTTTGCCTTGTAGGTTAAATTGATTTTCGGCTTCAACTTGCTGTGAAATGTTGGCTGGTTTTTGTACGAAAGGCTGACAACCTGTCAGTACAAGGCTACTGGTGGCAAAAAGGGTTAATCCTAATTTTGAAAATAAACGCATGAATCTTTTAACTCTTTTTAACTGGCTGCGGTAACAATAGCGAATTTAATTGTTGCAATTGCGGATCATTCGGATGATTTTGTTGTAATTGTTGTAACACTTGGCTGAATTTTTGAATATCTCCTTGCATATACAACGATTTTGCATAACGTGAGCCAATCGCGGCACTATGACTCAGCGCGTAGGCTTTTTCCAAAGCCTGTGCCGAAGCAGTGTAGTCATTTTGCAAATAGCTGACATAACCTAAAGTATCTAAAATAGAGGCTTGTTCAGGTGCAAACTCAAGTGCTTGCTCTACATAGCGACGCGCTTCATCCAAACGACGATTTTGCAGTGCAAGAGTATAGGCGTAGGCATTTAAATAGGTTGGGCTGTTCGGCTCAATTTCCAGTAACTTGGTGAGCAGTTGATCCAGTTTGTCTTTTTCCTGATGTGCATCCAATAGTAAGACTTCTGAATAGATCAGGTCAGGATCATCGGGCAGGTTTTTGATGGCTTCATCTAACAAACGCAGTGCTGCTTTTTTATTGTCCATGCGTTTTAAAATATCGGCCTGTGCCTGATATAAAAAACTGGCGTGCTGCGGATAGTTGACCCGTTCCTGCGTTAAAAAGCGCAGGGCATCGTTCAGTTTATCTTGCTGGGCAAAAATACTGATCATGTTGCGACGTGAAACCGTATAAAGGCTACCATCGACCAAACGATAATAGGCTTTGGCTGTTTCAAAGTGCTGTTTACGTTCGGCATTGACCGCTAAATAAAAATAGGCTTCGTTTTGATATTGTGCCGAATAGCGTAGCTCTACCAAATATTTTTCGGCTTTTTCGTATTGTTTCAAGTCAATACTGGTCAAACCTGCAATAAATAAGGCTTCATCTTCCGTAGGCCATTTTTTTAAAATAGCTTCTAGCTTTGTTAGCGCCAAAGTTGCTTCATTTTTTTTGACCAAATATTTGGCTTCGGCTAAACGGACTTCAAAATTATTTTTGTGTTTACGGCTGGATTTTGCATACCAAGCTGCCGTTTCTTCTTCATTGCCAAGTACGCTCAACAAATTGGCTTTCATTAAAATATAGCCAGTGACTTTCGGGCGTTTGCGCAACGCTCGGTTAATGGTATCGAGCGCGGCTTGATATTGTCCATTTTGCGCTTTTAAACCTGCAATCAATACCAAAATAGATGGATTGTCTTTGGCTTTGCTGGTGCGCAGGGCTTGAATCAGAAATTCACGGTCTTCTACAGATTCAGGGGAAATTCCCGCCAAAATTTGTTCTAAGTCAGCCGTGGCATCAATATTTAGAATTTTATCTAAGGTTTCTGCAGCCAAGTCATATTCATGCGCTTTGAGTGCAATGTGCGCCAAATAAAACAGTGCAGGGACATCGGATGGTTCTTGTACCACCCAATGTGTTGCAATATCTAATGCGGCACGTAGGTCATTTTGTTCAATGGCAATATTCAGGGCGCGTTGTTTAATGGAAGTCGAATTGTTCTTAATTGCCAAGACCGTGTAGTTGTGTAATGCAGTTGGAATATCGCCATAAGCCAAGGCAAATTCTGCCACCATGGTTTGTTTTACCGCATTATAATTTGAATTTGCATGATAAATTTCTTCAGATGCTCTAAGATGAGCAACTGAAGCCATGCTACCGACCAGTAAGAATGTGGTAGAATATTGCTTAATTGTCGCGCCGTATGGTCGGCTATTTGTTTGACGCAATTTTTCTTGATCCAAGTAATGCTTTTTATGACACCGTTATTGCACAATAGCATAAATTTAGCGAAATGATGATCTGATATGTCTTTCTTTGCATTGGGTGTCAACCATCAAACCGCCTCTGTAGAGTTGCGCGAGCAAATTGCATTTAACCCAGAAAAGTTAAGTGCCTTACTTGCTGAGCAAAGCCAACATCCCGAACTGAATGATTTGGTGGTGGTGTCTACCTGCAACCGTACCGAAGTCTACGCCATGTCTGAACATCCAGAACAGGTGTTGGATTGGCTTGCACACGTCAATGGTATTGATGCGAAGCAATTGAGTCGTCATGTTTATCGTTATGAAAATGCACAGGCGGTGTCGCATTTAATGCGCGTAGCCAGTGGGCTAGATTCACTCATGTTGGGTGAGCCGCAAATTTTAGGTCAGGTCAAAACTGCGCTGTCTTTAGCCAAAGACTCACATACGGTTTCGCAACAACTCAACCGAATTTTTGAATATGCGTTTTATGCTGCCAAACGGGTACGTTCAGAAACTGCCGTAGGCAGCCATGCCGTGTCTATGGGTTATGCGGTTGCGCAACTGGCGTTACAAGTATTTAGCCATCCTGAAAAACTAACCGTGATGGTGGTGGCAGCAGGCGAAATGAATAGCCTTGTAGCGAAGCATTTAGCTGAGATGGGCGTCGCTAAAATTTTAATTTGTAACCGTACCCGCGCCCGCGCCGAAACTTTGGCACAAGAAATTGCGCATCGGGTTGAAGTTGAAATTATTGAATTTGATCAGTTAGCAGCCAATTTACACCGCGCTGATGTAATTTCAAGCTGTACGGGTAGTTTGCATCAGGTGATTGCTTATCCTGAAGTGAAAGCAGCGTTAAAGAAACGTCGCTATCAGCAAATGTTGTTGGTCGATTTGGCCGTACCACGTGATATTGATCCTAAAATTGAAAATTTGGATGGCGTGTATTTGTACGGGGTCGATGACCTGCAAAGCGTGATTGATGAAAACTTGGCGCAGCGTCGTCAGGCGGCTGTGGAAGCAGAGCTAATGGTCAATCAGCTTGTGACTGAGTTGGTGACCCATCAAAAAGTTCAGCAAGCAGGTGCGACCATTCATGCTTACCGTGAACATGGCGAAAGCTTGCGTCAGGAAGAATTAAATTTGGCGATGGCGCGTATTGCCAAAGGTGAAGATGCTGCACAAGTTATGCAAGAATTTTCCTATCGTTTAACCCAAAAACTGCTGCATCCAACTTCTATTTTATTGCGTGAAGCAGCCAAAGGTGATGAGCCTGAATGTTTTGAGTTTATGCAGGAAAATTTAGCAGCGACTGCCAAACATCGTCGCAAATAAGCAAGATTAACGTGATTCACAAAAAAGATTTTTGATGATACAAACTTAATCTAATCAGATCGCTTATTCCTCTAACAAGGTCAGCGATCTTTTTTTATCAATTTCATAAATTTGATGTTTCAAGCGCTTCATTTCTTCAATGCTGCTGAATTTTTTGGAGCGAATTTTTTGCTGTAAGCAGTCGTATTGCAATTTGGTTGAAAAATCCTGCGCCAACTTATCAACATGCTCAGGAGAAGTTGTGTAATCACTGACATTGGCTTGTTGTAAAATGCGCTGTAATTCATAGTGATACGCTGAGCATGCACCCAAAATATAATATTTGGCTTGTTCAGGATCATCGGGTAGATCATCAAAAATAGTATTTAAAATATTTAAGATTTGGTGTAGCAGATGATCATTTGGAATCAGCGCACGTAACGGTTCAAAGTGAATATACAAATACGGGTGATTGATTAGAATCGCAATCACATATTCTTCGGCATCGACTTTGGTGCTAAAACTCAAAGATGCATCGTTATTGGTCTGTGCCTGCCATTTACGGTTAAAGCCTAACTTTTCACGGAAAAACTGTTGCAGCAAATAGCGATAAGAACCCGTTTTGGGCAAAAGTTCGGTCAACTGCCGCAGTTCACCCATGACCTGACTTTTGCCTTCAGGGGTACTGATATTATGGTTTTGGGTGAGATGCGCAAAGACAAAATCTGATAGCAAAGGTGCTTGATCTAATAAACGTCGGAAATTTTCGATGCCTTCACGACGAATAAGTGAGTCAGGGTCGTGCTCATTGGGCAAAACAAAGAACTTCAGTTCACGTCCATCATTGAGCAAAGGTAGTGCAATTTCTAGTGTGCGACGTGCGGCTTTTTGACCTGCGGCATCGCCATCAAAAGCGATGGTAATGCGGTTGTTTTGGCGGAACAGAATATTTAAATGATCGGTATTACTGGCTGTACCGAGTGTCGCTACAGCACCATGAACGCCGTATTGCTGCAAGGCAATCACATCCATATAGCCTTCGACCATTAAATAATCTTGGGCTTTTTGTTTGCGTCCTTCATATAAACCATAGAGCAATTGGTTTTTATGAAACACTTCTGAGTCGGGCGAGTTGATGTATTTGGGTTTGATTTCATCATTAAGTGCGCGACCACCAAAGCCGACCACACGTCCTTTGCTGTCACGGATTGGAAAAATCACCCGATCACGTAATAAATCGAAGTCACGTCCCTTGTCACTGGTACGAATTAAGCCTAGCAGTTTTAAACCTGCAATGTCTTGCGGAAAGGCTTTTTCTAAATGCTGCCAATCTTCGGGTGCGTAACCCAAGCGCCAAAACTGCAAGGTTTGTGCGGTTAAACCACGTTTTTGAAAATACTGTTGCGCGGCAGGGCTGTGCGGCAATTGCTGCTCATAATATTGCGCTATATTTTCTAGCAAGTCGTATAAGTTGCCTTCTTGTGCAGGTGTGTCCTGCATGGTGTCCCATTGCTCAAAACCTGCAAACGGGTCGGCATTGTTTTGAAATTCCGAGTTCTGAAATTCCGAGTTTGCGTATTCAGCACTTTGAAACTCGGCAAAAGGATCAAAGTCGATGCCAGAAGCTTCAAAAGTATGTTCGCTTGATGTGGTTTGAGCTGCAGAAGTTTCATTCTGGTCTTTTGCTGTTGGTTTGGGTTGAGCTATCGGTGTTGGCTTTTTGGCTTCACGTTTATAAGAGAGTTTTTTATTGTCGTGCTGATCTTTTGGGAGTTCGATGCCTGTTTGACTGGCCAAGTCTTTCATGACATCTACAAAATTGCGGTTATCAATATCCATTAAAAAACGGATGGCGTTACCATTTGCCTGACAGCCAAAGCAATGATAATACTGCTTGTCACGGTAAACGTGAAAAGACGGGGTTTTTTCCTGATGGAACGGGCAGCAGCCCGAATAGGTACGACCAGTTTTTTTTAATTTCACGCGCTGACTAATCAGATCGACAATATCAGTGCGATCTAAAATTTGATCAATCGTGTGCTGTGGAATGGCCATACGGTTTTGTCTGTTATCTCTTGGTAGTGAAAGGTTCGCCGAACAGGTTGAATACATCAGACTGTGCTGATTGACTCAATGAGTATTCTCTTTTGTATCTTTTTCTAGGACAGGAAACAAGCCCATAAAAGAACAAAGGGCAAGTATCATAACTTGCCCTTTGCATTTTTCAAAACTGAAAAATCAGTCGGAATGGTTTTATTCAGTGCTGTCGTTTTGAGATTTTGGACGATCGAGCAAGCCAAAACTCAAACGGTTGGTGAGGCTGCGTGATGGCTCTGCTTGTGCTTTAGTATCTGACTGTTGTGTTTCAGTGCTGCTTTGCGCTTCACGTCCGAAAATACCCAAAGTTGCACGGTTAATCCAGCTTGCGTCATGACGGGCAGCACGTAAATTCACGCTACCATCTGCTTTAACCAAATTTGGATAGTTCAGTTTCAACACATCAATATATTGCTGAGCTGTGGCTTGATCGCCCAGTTTGCCATAACCATAAGCCACCGTTGCCAATGCTTCTGGAATTTGTGGAGTTTGCGGATAATGCTCAACTACCCACAATGAACGCTCTACTGCAGCCACCCATGCTTTACGTTTAATGTTATAACGTGCTGCATTCATTTCGGCTTCTGCCAGTTCCTGACCAATAAACTGCATACGCTGTGCAGCATCTACCGCATAAGTGCTTGATGGATAGCGACGGATAAAATCGACAAAGTTTTGATACGCTAGTTTTAAATAGCTGACATCACGGTGTGATTGCTTGAGCGAGGTATAACGCAACAAACCATCATAGTTTTGTTCCATATTCGCCACACCACGTACATAGTAGGCATAATCGGCTTTAGGATGCTGCGGGTTCATGCGGATGAAACGATCTGCAACAGCAATTGCGCCTTCATAATCTTTTTGCTGGAATTTTGCATACAACAATTCAAGCTGCGCCTGCTGTGCATAATCACCCGTTGGGTAATAGGTTTCTAAAGCTTCAAGATGCTTAACGGCATCGGTGTATTGACCACGATCCAGTGCTTTTTCTGCTTTTTCAATATAAACCTGTTCGCTAGATTGCGGACCAGTATCGACCACTTCTTTTTTTGGATTGCTGCTACAGCCCACAATTGCAGACGCAACGCCGAGTGAAAGAGCAAGCATTGTTATTTTATAACGTGGTAGCGACATAAAAATTCCTCTGTTAATACGGGCAATGAGCTACAATTGCGCTATTAAACCACTTTTGTCTGAATGAGCAAATGAGTCAAGCACAATCTACCCATTCCAATTTACCTGAAACTGAGTTCAATTTACTTGAAGATGCTGAGGATGCAGATAACCATACTTCAGACTCAACTGCAACACGTTTATCGTTGCAATTTCAATTGGATGACAGCCACTTAGGACTACGCATCGACCAAGTTGCAGCCATCATTTGGAGTGAATTTTCACGTGAAAAGCTAAAACAGTGGCTCAAAGACGGTCATTTGTTGGTAAATGGTAACACGGTCAAACCTAAATATAAGTGTGAAGGTGATGAGCTTCTTACCCTAGAAGTCGAGCTTGAAGCGCAAACCCGCAGCCTACCTGAAGATATTCCACTGGATATTATTTATGAAGATGATGACATCATGGTGATTAATAAACCTGTGGGCATGGTGGTGCATCCGGGGGCGGGAAATAGCTCTGGAACTCTGGTAAATGCCTTGCTGCATCATTATCCAAAATCGGCAGAGTTAACTCGTGCAGGTTTGGTGCATCGTATTGATAAAGATACTTCGGGTTTGCTGGTGGTTGCCAAAAATCTGGAAGCACAGTTTGCCTTGACCAAGCAACTGGCGAAAAAGTCAGTTTATCGTTTATACGACTTGGTGGTGTACGGCAACATGATTGCGGGAGGCACTGTCGATGAGCCGATTAAACGCCATCCTGTAGATCGAGTGAAAATGGCTGTTTTGCCGGGCGGCAAAGACGCCGTCACACATTACAATGTTAAAGAACGCTTTCAGCATTTCACTCGTGTTCAGGCGCGTTTGGAAACTGGACGTACTCATCAAATTCGTGTGCATCTAAGTTATATTGGTTATGGTTTGGTTGGCGATCCTGTTTATACGCCACGTGTACGTGTGCCAGCAGGCGCATCGGCATTATTAAACGATACCTTGCGTAACTTTAAACGTCAGGCCTTACATGCCGTCAAACTCGGTTTGGTGCATCCACGTACTCAAGAAGAAATGATGTTTGAAGCGCCGTGGCCTGAAGACTTTAAACAATTGGTAGACGTGTTACGCAGTGAAAATGCTGCCTATTAATTGTTGCATAGACAGCATTAACAAGATCAACTCAGATACGGCAATGCCAGAAAACGACTAAGGATAGATTTATGCAATTTGTTCAAGGATTACCTGCAGGTGTGTATGTTGGGCAAACCCGCATACAACATGTGCAAGCTTTAGCGACAGACTGTGCCGATGTATCTGGTTTTAATCTGGCGCTGCATGTGCAGGATGATGCATGGCGTGTGCAGCAGCATCGTATGAGTTTACTGGCAGAGTTTGCTGAATATGGGGTCGATAAAATGACGTGGATGACGCAAACACATAGCGTGTTGTGTCAGACCATTAATGAGCAAATCACTTGTGAAGCTTTAGAAGGCGATGGTTTGGTCACTCAGCGTAAAGCGCATGCTTTAATGATGATGACCGCAGACTGTTTACCTGTGGTTTTGGGCAATGCCGAAGGCACTGAGGTTGCGAATCTGCATGCAGGCTGGCGTGGTCTTGCCAACGGTATTATCGAAAACACCATCGTCGAAATGCAAAGTGCTCCAACATGGGCGTGGTTGGGTGCGGCTATTAGTCAGCCGTGTTTTGAAGTTGGGGCTGAGGTGAAACAGGCATTTTGCGATAAATATCCTGAATTAGACACGGCTTTTATTGCAGGGCAGCAGCAAGGTAAATATCTTGCTGACTTGTATGCGATCGCGCGTTTTATTTTGCAGCAGCATGGTGTTACAACGGTCTTGGGCGGTGATCAGTGCTCGTATCAACAAGCCGATGATTACTATTCTTACCGCCGTCAAGCACGTACAGGACGTATGGCAACATTCGTGTTTATGCAGGCTTAGTGTTAAACTTGACTTAATTATTTGGTTTTAAACATTCTCATGTCAGTGACTCATTCAACATCTTCTTGCGCTGCTATTCGTGTGGCGGTGGTTTATCACAGTCCTTATGGTCATACTGCTAAGGTGGCACAGCATATTGCACAAGGTGCTGCGCAAATGGATGCTCAGGTGACTTTGATGGATGTGGCTGAAATTGAATGGGATAGCCTAGATCAAGCCGATATTATCATTATGGGCTGTCCAACTTATATGGGCAGCATTACTTCGGCTTTAAAACAGTTTATGGAGCAATCGTCTAAGCGTTGGTTGGCCAGAACTTGGCAGGGCAAACTGGCGGCAGGTTTTACCAATGGCGGTGGTTTAAGTGGCGATAAACTGGCGGTGCTGCAACAAATTAATTTATTTGCGATGCAGCATGGCATGTTGTGGTCAGGTTTACCGTTTATGCCGACAGGGCGTAGTCCACACGATATTAACCGCATGTCGAGCTTTTTGGGTTTAATGACGCAGTCTGATAATGCCAGTGTTGAAGTTACGCCACCCGAAGGTGATTTGGAAACTGCAATCAAATTTGGTAAATATTTGGTGGAATTAAAACTTAAAGACTAAGCATTTTTAGTTTTACAACTTCCATAAAAAATGCTCGATGTTGATCTCGAGCATTTTTTATGGGCGGAATGTGCAAAATTATTTGTGCATCAAACGTGCTTTATCACGCTGCCAATCGCGGTCTTTTTCAGAAGCGCGTTTATCGTGCAATTGTTTACCTTTCACCAAAGCAATTTCAAGCTTCGCTAAAGGGCCTTTCCAATAACATGCTAAAGGTACGCAAGAATAACCTTTTTGATTGACTGCACCCATCAACTTTTCAATTTCACGTCGTGAAAGTAAGAGTTTGCGGGTACGGGTCGCTTCAGGCACTACATGCGTTGAAGCCGACAAGAGTGGTTGAATTTGTGCACCAAATAAAAAGGCTTCATTGTCACGAAACAGGATATAACTTTCGGTAATAGTCATACGTCCTGCGCGCAAAGATTTGACTTCCCAACCTTGCAAAGAAAGTCCTGCTTCAAATTTTTCTTCAATAAAATAATCGTGGCGTGCACGTTTATTCTGTGCAATTGTTCCGCCCGTATTTTTTTTAACTACAGTTAGCTTCGCCATATTCAATTACTTCCAAACTTATGACTATTGTGCCTCAAACCAAGGCTTGCTGACAAATCAAAATCATCACAACTGTTGGCTAAACTGCTTTGATATTTCATAATTTGGTAGACTTTAGTTCACTAAAATTTTTTGTATTTGTTAAACTAACTTTGACAAAACCAACTAGAGCATAATGGATGTCTAAAACTCGCGTAATTTATCCGGGCACCTTTGACCCGATTACTAATGGTCATATTGACTTGGTGACACGTGCTGCAAAAATGTTTGATGAAGTCGTGGTCGCAATTGCCATTGGACATCATAAAAATCCAATTTTTACTTTGGAAGAACGTGTGGAGTTGGCACAGGCATCTTTAAAGCATTTGCCTAATGTTGAATTTGTCGGATTTGATGGTTTATTGGTTAATTTTTTCCGTGAGCAAAATGCGACTGCAGTTTTGCGTGGTTTGCGTGCTGTTTCAGATTTTGAATACGAATTTCAGTTGGCAAATATGAACCGTCAATTAGATGCGAAATATGAAGCGGTATTTCTGACTCCTTCAGAGCAATATTCATTTATTTCTTCTACATTAGTTCGTGAAATTGCACGCTTAAAAGGTGATGTGACTAAATTTGTTGCACCTGTTGTGGTCGAAGCCTTTGAGCGTAAATTACGACAAGGTTGGTAGCGTGTCTTTATATATTACCGATGAATGTATTAACTGTGATGTCTGTGAACCTGTATGCCCAAATGAGGCAATTTATATGGGTGAGCTGATTTATGAGATTAATCCAGCATTATGTACTGAATGTGTAGGACATCACGAGCAGCCGCAGTGTCAGTTATTTTGCCCAGTCGATTGTATTCCGCTCGATCCAGAGCATGTAGAAACACAGGAACAATTGCTGGAAAAATATAAAAAACTGATTGCTCAAAAAAGCGCAAGCAATTAACTTATAATTTTGCTAAGATGCGCCTTCGAAGTGAACCAGACGATCGCTGCTGTGGAGGTCTCCGTGACTGAAACAGGGGAGGAAAGTCCGGGCTTCATAGGGCAGGGTGCCAGGTAACGCCTGGGCGGCGTGAGCCGACGGAAAGTGCAGCAGAGAGTAGACCGCCTTCGTATGGTTTCTTTTTCGGAAGAAATTGAAGGTAAGGGTGAAAGGGTGCGGTAAGAGCGCACCGCATGGCTGGTAACAGTTCATGGCATGGTAAACCCCACCAGAAGCAAGACCAAATAGGAATCCTGAGGTACGGCCCGTACTGGATTCGGGTAGGTCGCTTGAGCGTATGAGTGATTGTACGCCTAGAGGAATGATCGTTCTCGACAGAACCCGGCTTATCGGTTCACTTCACCAAATTTTAAGCAATTGATGCGTGATAAGGCTTGACGTTACCTAGATTACAGCAGATAATGCGCGCACAGTTTTTGGCTATGTAGCTCAGTTGGTTAGAGCACCGCACTCATAATGCGGGGGTCACAGGTTCAAGTCCCGTCATAGCCACCATTTTTCAGACCACGTTCACTAACGTGGTCTTTTTTTGTTTAAAATTTGTCTGCGCAATCTATTTGAGCTGTATCCAGTTGAATCTGCATTTGTAGGTTTTGAATCTGTTGCCAATTGGCTTGTTGATCAGAGTGAGCAAAAATTTTGGCATCGACCTGATTTAATTTTTTTAGCGAAATGTGTTGTGATGCACAATAACGCCCTACAGCACGCTCATAAGCCAGTTGTTGCTGCGCTGCAGCATTGAGTTGATGTGCCGTTAAAATCTTTTGCTGCCCTTTGGCATAAGCAACCAAGACACGTCGGTCTGCGATGCTATAACTCATTTTAGAATTAATAAATTGCGCAACATCACGCCGTACACCGTTGTAATCTACAAAAATAGGTGAAACCAAAGCGCAGGAACTTAAGCCAACAACAAGGCTACTCAGTATTATAGACTTCAAGATCATGGTTAAATTTATTCTCTTTTTTCTGTGTGACTTGATATAGATTTTGCTGCAAATATTTAAGAATCTCCGTAAGAAAATAGTAATTTGATTAAAATTAAACAAATTGCACTGTTTTTGCTTAAACTGTGAGCGTTTGTAAATTAAAATACTTGACGATGCAGGGCTAAGTTTAGATAATGCGCACACAGTTTATGGCTATGTAGCTCAGTTGGTTAGAGCACCGCACTCATAATGCGGGGGTCACAGGTTCAAGTCCCGTCATAGCCACCATTTTTATAGACTAAGCTCTCAGCTTGGTCTTTTTTTATGTCAAAATTTTAGGCTACTTTTTGCAGCATTGGTTTAATGGCAGGTACAAAAAAACCAAGCCGTAGCTTGGTTTTTTATATCTTTGTTTAAGCAATGCTTTAGCGTTAAATCCCTGCTTTCCAACCATTGACGAGCGGATAGCGACGTTCACGACCAAAAGCGCGTGAACTAATACGTGGTCCTAATGCACCTTGGCGACGCTTGTACTCGTTGCGATCAACCAATTGAATGACTTTCTCGACCATCGCGCGTTCAAAGCCTTTGCTAATGATGTCTTCTTGGCTCTGATCTTCTTCAATATACGCATACAAAATCGCATCGAGCACTTCGTATGGTGGTAAAGAATCTTGGTCTTTTTGGTCAGGACGTAATTCTGCTGAAGGTGGGCGCGTGATCACACGCTCAGGAATCACAGGAGTATCGGCAATACTGTTACGGTATTTAGCCAGTTCAAACACAATGGTTTTGTACACATCTTTGAGTACCGCATAACCACCGACCATATCGCCATAAAGCGTGCAATAGCCAACTGCTAACTCAGATTTGTTACCTGTAGAAAGCACGAGGTTACCAAACTTATTCGACAGACCCATTAAGATTGTGCCGCGGGCACGGGCTTGTAGATTTTCTTCTGTGGTATCGCTAGGGCTGTTACCAAAGAAAGGATACAGCGTTTGCATAAAGCTATTTACGATCGGATGAATTTCGGCAATACCAAAAGTCACGCCTAAAGTTTTGGCTTGCTCTGCAGCATCTTCCACACTAATTTGCGCGGTATAAGTGTACGGCATCATTACCGCTTGTACCTTATCTGCACCAATTGCATCAACCGCAATAGCAAGAGTGAGCGCTGAATCAATTCCGCCCGACAAGCCAAGAATTACACCAGGGAAGCCAGAGCGTTGCACGTAGTCACGGGTTGCGAGCACTAAACCTTGATAGATTTCTGCAAGGGTGTCTAAAGCTGGGCTAATTTCGGCAGTTTTAAAGTGCTTCTGTGCAGCGTCATATTCTGCGTAGAATAAACCTTCTTGGTAGGTTGGGGCTTGTAATGCAACATTGCCTGCTTGGTTAATCACAAAGCTCGTACCATCGAAGATTAAATCATCTTGACCGCCAACTTGGTTTACATACACCACATTGAGATGTAATTGTTTTGCCAGTTCGGTCATGGTCTGTACACGATGCTGCGGTTTACCCACTTCATAAGGCGATGCGTTCAAGACCAATGCAGTTTCTACATTCAACTGTGCCAATTGCTGCACGGTTGGCAAAGACCATAAATCTTCGCAAATCAAAACGCCAAATTTATGACCAAGGTATTCAAAAACTAAGTGTTGATGACCTTCATCAAAATAGCGTTTTTCATCAAATACAGCATAATTTGGTAAATTTTGCTTGTTGTAAATACCTAAGATGTTGCCATCTTTCATGACGGCAGCCGAGTTAAAGCGCTGACTATCTTCAGTTTCATTGACAAAGCCGAAAACTAAAACAATATCTTTAATTTCACGTAATTGTTCAAATGCTTGTTGTGTGCGTTGATTCAAGCTTGGGCGCAGTAATAAATCTTCTGCAGGGTAGCCCAAAATTGAAAGTTCAGGAAAAATAATCAAATCTGCATGTTGTTTTTTCGCTTCATTTACTTGTTCAAGCATTTTTTGCGCGTTTGCTTCGAGATTGCCAATGTGTGGAGAGAACTGTGCAAGGGCAATTTTAAAAGATTTCATTTAAATTAAGTCCTATTCCTATAGGTGTAGAATACACGTAAGTGGCTGATGATTATTGTTATAAAAATTTCAGCGTAGTGTATTGTGGATTAAACGACTGCCGAAAGGCACAAATAAAAACCATTTATTATCTAACAGATAAAGATCTTATTTTGCAGTGCAAAAATGGAGACTTTTGCTATTTTATCTTAATTTAGAATAGATGCTAGCATCGAATACACTTTATTGTCTTGTCTGCAAGAATATCATTGAAATGTGACAGAATTTTTATGCTATTTATTTGAAAAGCATTATATTTTTAGGTTGTATGATGCATGTGTTTTTCGTGAAATAAGCATGTACCAAGATGAGTGAGCTAAGTCGAGCGGTGCGGGCTGTTTAAAATAATATTGTCTATTTTTTTAAGAAAAATATCTTTGGCAATTTCACCTTGTTGCTCAATGTTGTAAGCAAAAAAAGGTTTCGCTTCAATTAAGCGATAATGATATGGATTGTAACGCTTAAAACTCAAAAAATACGCGGTTTGCAATACCGCACCACGCAGTAAGACATTGATGTGATGTTGATGCTGTAAAATGTGCGCCATCTCATGAATAAAGATCGCTTGATAGCCACGGTGTGCTTGGCTGTAGTCGGCTAGATAATGCCGATTACGCACATGAATATAGCCACAGGGGGCCATAAAAATGTGCTGTGGCTGCCAAGGCAAATAAGGATGGTTCATGACTTTGACTTGGCTGTAGTCAATCAGATTGCCAAACACAGATTGGCACAACTGTATTTCCATTGCAGTTAGGCTTCGACATCTAAACTGATCTAGTTTGAGCAGTCGCATCAATAAGCTGAGAATGAATAAATGCAGTTGTAGCATAGAAATGAGTTGTAAGTAGCTGACATCAAAAATATAGCCTAAATCTGCAATGATCTAAATTTTATTTTGTGGCTTGGTGGTTGTTTGGAATAAGTAAAGCAGTAACGAGTTTTATCGGCTAAATAAAAGCAATAAAAAACCACCCGAAGGTGGTTTTTTTGTCGTGTCGTTTTACACGCTACAACGCAGACCGAATTAACGGTTGATGTCGCGTTGAGTGTGGCCAGTGTAAAGCTGACGAGGACGACCGATTTTGTAAGGACCGCTGTGCATTTCTAACCAGTGGCTGATCCAACCAACTGTACGTGCAAGTGCGAAAATTACAGTAAACATTTCTGTTGGGATACCAATCGCTTTAAGGATGATACCTGAGTAGAAGTCTACGTTAGGGTATAAGTTACGCTTGATGAAGTATTCATCAGATAACGCAATACGCTCAAGTTCCATTGCAAGTGCAAGTTGTGGATCGTTGATACCTAAGTCGTTAAGTACTTCGTCACAAGTTTGCTTCATTACAGTCGCACGTGGGTCATGGTTTTTATAAACGCGGTGACCAAAGCCCATAAGTTTAACTTCTTTAGTCTTCACTTTTTCCATGAACTCAGCAACGTGTTCTACAGAGCCGATTTCATCAAGCATCTTAAGAACAGCTTCGTTCGCACCACCGTGAGCAGGACCCCAAAGTGCAGAAATACCTGCAGAGATACATGCGTATGGGTTAGCGCCGGTAGAACCTGCTAAACGTACAGTTGAAGTAGACGCGTTTTGTTCGTGGTCAGCGTGAAGCGTGAAGATACGATCCATTGCGCGAGCGTGAACAGGGTTTACTTTGTAATCACGGTCTGCTGGTGTAGCAAACATCATGTACAAGAAGTTTTCTGCGTAGCTTAAGTCGTTACGTGGGTAAACAAATGGTTGACCAACAGTGTACTTGTAGCTCCAAGCCGCTAAAGTAGGAATCTTCGCGATTAAACGAATCGCTGTGATTTCACGGTGGTTAACATCTTCGATGTCTAAGTTGTTGTGATAGAACGCAGATAACGCACCAACAACACCTACCATGATTGCCATAGGGTGAGCGTCACGACGGAAACCGTTATAGAAACGTTTTACTTGGTCGTGAACCATAGTGTGGTTGCGAACTTTAGCGTCAAAATCAGCTTTTTGTTCTGCAGTTGGAAGCTCACCATTTAATAATAAGTAGCAAGTTTCTAAGTAGTCAGCTTTAGTCGCTAATTGGTCAATTGGGTAACCACGGTGTAAAAGAATACCTTTGTTACCATCAATGAACGTAATTTTAGACTCGCAAGACGCTGTTGCCATAAAACCAGGATCAAAAGTAAAGTGACCTGCCGCCAACACATCCTTAACGTCAATTACATCTGGGCCTAATGTGCCGCTGTAAATTGGTAATTCAATTTCTTTTCCATCAAGCTGTAATACGGCTTTTTTGCCAGTTGCTTCAGACATTCAATAGATCTCCTGTCCTGGTGAATGTTGATCTGACTCGAAGTATCAATCTTTTAATGCGCAAGTCAGACGGATTAAAAATTAGCTCTAAGATTAGAGAGTACTGAAATTTTGTCAATTATACTTATGGATTAAGCAGACGACTATTTATAGAAAAAGTCGAAAAAATTCCAGTAAAAAAATCAATAAAATCACAGCACAGCCGCCGTATCATAAGTCAAAATTTGTCGGATGTGCAGAAAAAAATCATCAATACGGATTAATTGTAAGCAATTTTAAATACTGGTTTTGATGTGCTATTTCTTTAGCAGGATTCAGTCCAATACTTAAATTTATCTAATTCTCATAACTTACACGTTTTTACATACACGGTAGGGTGGTCAGATTGGTTGTAATAGGCAGTAAGTCTGGTATTTAAATTCGATATTGATTGATCAAAAAATGACTGATTAAACTCCTGAAAATAGCCATAACCCATCATATTTTGATTAAAAAATGACGAAATCTTTGTGAATAAAGTGTGGTTTTGTGCCCATACAGATACAGAAAATACTGGATAAGTCATTCATTCGCATGATGATTGTCATTTTTAATATTTATTCAGGTGTGGTGTTTAAAGTAAATATAAGTTGTATAAATAGATTGAGGTATGTGCCGACATTAAAGTTTAATCCATGATCAGGTGTACCTTGACCAAAGCAAAGTGATGGGCTGTCTGGGTCTAAGAGTCTTGTGTTGTGGTTGTAAATTGCTGCAACGAAGTAGAGTGCATACATATATAGCGCTACATACTTATATATAAGTATGTGAAAATCCAAAGAACATCAGAAAATCAAAGTACAAATTTATCTTTAGTCTAAATATTCTAAAGCTGTTTATTGCGCTTCTAGGAATTTTTATTTTAATAATTGATTTAAAAACAAGGTTTTATGTTTTCTTGTGTGGCTATTGATGGCGAGTGGTTTACTTTTATACTTGTTAATGATTCTTATTTAAAGGATTTTTAGCCAAAAAGCCGAGTAGAGTTGTTTGTATTTTAACAGTTGACGTTTTATAATTCAGTGTCGTTTTAAGGTTAGGCATGAATTTGCCTAACAATGCCAGCTTTCCTTCGAATTTATTCCAACAAACTCCGGATGGAGTTTTTACTTACAGGATGCCCGCTGTGAAAAGCAACAGACCTGTCAATTTGTCCATGGGTCAAGTTTTAGAAGTAAACTTAAAATCGCCCGTGGCTATTGCATCAATTCTACACCGTCTTTCTGGTGTCATCGTATTTTTACTCGTACCGGTACTTTTATGGTTGTTAGACAAGTCTTTGTCTTCACCTGAAGGTTTTGCTCAAGTTCAAGAAATTTTTAACGGTTTCTTCGTGCGCTTTATCGTATGGGTATTTGTAGCCGGCTTAATCTATCACTTCATTGCTGGTGTTAAGCACTTACTTGCTGACCTTGGTTTTGCAGAAGAACTGCAAAGTGGTCGCATTGCAGCTACTATTTCATTGATCTTGTCTGCTATCGGTATCGTTGCAGCATTTGTATGGATTGTAATCTAATGAAAAGTGCTACAGGTTTAACGGGTTCAGGTTCTCGCGATTGGTTTATCCAACGTATTAGTGCTGTTGTTCTTGCTGTTTATACCGTTGTGGTATTTGGTTGGATTCTTCTTAACGGTGGATTCAACTTTGAACAGTGGTACGGCTTTATGATGACATTACCAATGAAGATTATGTCTTTATTGGCAGTCTTATCTCTTGTTGCACATGCTTGGATCGGTATGTGGCAAGTATTCACTGACTATGTGACTACTCGTCAAATGGGTCCTTCAGCTTCAGGTTTACGCCTAGTGCTGACTTCAGCAGTGATTATTGCTGTTTTTGCATACGCAATCTGGGCAATCCAGATTTTCTGGGCGAATTGATAGGAAAATATCATGGGCGCGATTAACCCTAAAGAAGATTATACAAATATTCCACACCAATTCTTTGACGCAGTCATCGTTGGTGGTGGTGGTTCAGGTATGCGTGCATCTTACCAACTTGCTCAAGCAGGTTTGAAAGTTGCGGTATTGACCAAAGTATTCCCTACACGTTCACACACTGTTGCAGCGCAGGGTGGTATTGGTGCATCTCTTGGTAACATGCAAGAAGATAACTGGCACTACCACTTTTACGACACAGTAAAAGGTTCTGACTGGTTGGGCGACCAAGACGCGATTGAATTTATGACGCGCGAAGCGCCACAAGTGGTTTATGAATTAGAACACTTGGGTATGCCATTTGACCGTAACGCAGACGGTACAATTTACCAACGTCCATTCGGTGGTCACTCTGCAAACTACGGTGAAAAAGCGGTTCCACGTGCATGTGCTGCAGCTGACCGTACAGGTCACGCACTTCTTCACACGCTTTATCAAAGCAACGTGAAAATGGGTACTCAATTCTTCGTAGAATGGATTGCTCTTGATTTGATCCGTAACGAAGCTGGCGATGTACTAGGTGTGACTGCAATTGACCAAGAAACAGGTAAAATCGCAGTATTCCAAGCGAAAGCGACATTGTTTGCTACAGGTGGTGCAGGTCGTGTGTACCGTGCATCTACAAACGCATATATCAACACTGGTGACGGTCTTGGTATGGCTGCGCGTGCAGGTATTCCATTACAAGATATGGAATTCTGGCAGTTCCACCCAACAGGTGTTGCGGGCGCGGGCGTATTGTTAACGGAAGGCTGTCGTGGTGAGGGTGGTATCCTTCGTAACGATTCAGGCGAACCGTTCATGGAGCGTTATGCACCAACTTTGAAAGACTTGGCGCCACGTGACTTCGTATCACGTTCTATGGACCAAGAAATTAAAGAAGGTCGTGGTTGTGGTCCAAACAAAGACTACATCTTGCTTGATATGACGCACTTAGGTGCAGACACAATCATGAAGCGTCTTCCATCTGTATTTGAGATTGGTAAGAAATTCGCGAACGTTGACTGTACTAAAGAGCCAATTCCTGTTGTGCCTACAATCCATTACCAAATGGGTGGTATTCCAACCAATATTCATGGTCAAGTGGTTGTTCCAGAAAGCCGTGAAACTCAAGAGTTGGTTGCGAACTACAACGCAGAAACTGATACATATACAACCAACGCGGGTGACCGTGACTTTGCTAAACCAGTAAAAGGTTTCTATGCAATTGGTGAGTGTTCATGTGTATCTGTACACGGTGCAAACCGTTTAGGTACAAACTCATTGCTTGACTTGGTTGTATTTGGTAAGGCTGCTGGTCAACACATCATTGAGTATGTGACTAAGCAACATGATGGTGAGTACGAACCACTTCCAACAACTGTACTTGAAAATACTGTGAACCGTATTCGTAAACTTGACGAATCGACTTCAGGTGAAAACGCTCAAGAAGTTGCTGATGCAATTCGTAACATCGTTCAAGACCACGCAGGTGTATTCCGTACTTCAGCATTGCTTGATGAAGGTGTGAAACAAATTCTTGCGCTTGAGCCACGTGTTCGCAACATTCATTTGAAAGACAAATCTAAAGTATTCAACACTGCACGTGTAGAAGCATTAGAAGTTGAAAACTTGTATGAAGTTGCTAAAGCGACACTAATCTCAGCTGCTGCACGTAAAGAATGTCGTGGTGCGCATACGGTTGTAGACTTTGAGTTACCACCAGATCACCCAACTTATTCTTATGGTCGTCGTGATGATGAGTGGATGAAGCATACTTTATGGTTCTCTACAGATAACCGTCTTGAGTACAAACCAGTACGTTACAAGCCGCTTACTGTAGCTGCTATTCCACCTAAACCACGTACATTCTAATTGGGAGAAGTAAGATGAGTAGAGGTACTCGTACATTTAATATCTACCGCTACGATCCTGATAAGGATAAAGCACCGTACATGCAAACTTTTAAGCTTGAATTGACTGATAAGCACCGTATGTTGCTTGATGCACTTCTTGAATTGAAAGTACAAGACGAATCTTTGACATTCCGTCGTTCATGTCGTGAAGGTATTTGTGGTTCTGATGGTGTAAACATCAATGGTAAAAATGGTTTAGCGTGTCTTTGGAACCTAAACGATTTACCAGAAGTGATCACAATTCGTCCGCTTCCAGGTCTTCCTGTAATTAAAGACTTGGTTGTAGACATGAATCAGTTCTACGATCAGTATAACAAGATTCATCCGTTCTTGATCAACAACCAACCTGCGCCACCAAAAGAGCGTTTACAATCTCAAGAAGAGCGTGAGCATCTTGATGGTTTGTATGAATGTATTCTTTGTGCATGTTGTTCAACTTCATGCCCATCATTCTGGTGGAACCCAGACAAGTTCTTGGGTCCTTCAGCGTTGTTGAATGCATATCGTTTCATTATCGATTCGCGTGATACTGCAACTCAAGAGCGTTTGGCTCGTCTTGACGATCCATTCTCTTTGTTCCGTTGTAAAGGTATTATGAACTGTGTATCTGTATGTCCTAAAGGCTTGAACCCAACTAAAGCAATCGGTCACATCCGTAACATGCTTTTAGATATGGCTGGCTAATAGACTGCGTGATCAGTTGAGAAAAGCACACCTAGGTGTGCTTTTTTTTGTGCCAAAATTACGATAAAAGTCGTGTGATAAGTTGCTTGTTTTTGATGAGTACGTAAATGAAAAATGTTGTATGCAAAGAAGTGATTAAAAAGTGAGTATTTGATATTTTTTAGGTATAACTGTTGGATAAATAGACAAAAACAGCATTCAGCCGACTAAAGTTGCACACAATTGTAATCCAGTGCTGCTATTTTGTTGTAAAGCATGGGCAAATGCCAAGTTTAGCTGCAATATTTATTTTTAGATGTTATCATGTAACGTGTAAGTGAGAGGGCAGATTGAGAGATGTGCTCTCTTTTATTTTATCTGAAATAGCGGTGTTGGACTTTGGTCTAAATTGCATCTGTTTTTTAAATAAAGCACCATATGTTAGATGAAAATAGAATTAGTGTATTTCGCCAATTTATAGGAGGTATGTGTCAAAAAAATCAATTGCATTTCTGAGATCATGTTACGATTAACAAATGACTATATCTGAAAAATGTTGAATTTTTGTACATTTTATCAACATTTTAAGTGCAAATGATGTGTTATTAAATCAGGACTATTGCAGAAAAGTCGTATTAGAAAAGCTAAGACTGAGCACTTATTTTTTCTAAAACGATTTTGCAAAAAATTGCTCGGCTTGGGTCGAGTATATAAATGAGTGATGATGCCAATGAGGGCGTTATGATTCATAAATGACATTGGGTTTTCCTAATGTAGTGATAACGCCTCATGACATATGTCAACTGGGGACTAATGTCATGTTACCAATTTGACATTATCAATCATGGGTTTTGCTTAAAAAGCATCCTGGAAAATGTTTTTGCAATAGGAAATGGGTCCACAAATGCAAGAAGTTGCTGACGCACTGCGTCTTGACACTGAACTTTCCGCTGATAGTGCAGCGTATATTGAAGAACTTTACGAGCATTATTTGACGTCACCGGAATCAGTCGGTGCTGATTGGCGCGAATATTTCGATAAATTCCCGAAGGGTGATCAACCACACAGTAATGTACGTGAGCAATTCCTTTTATTAGGTCGTAATTCAAATCGCGTTCAAGCCATTGTTCAAGGTTCAGTGAGTTCTGAACATGAACAACGTCAAATTGGCGTGTTGCAACTGATTGCTGCTTACCGTAACCGTGGTCACCAAAAAGCAAAATTAGATCCACTAGGTTTGGCAAAACGTGAAGACGTGCCAGATCTTGATCTTGCTGCACATGGTTTAACCAAGTCTGATTTAGATACTGTTTTCCATACAGGTAATTTGGAAATTGGTAAGTCTGAAGCAACACTAGGCGAAATGGTTGATGCCATGCAGGCGATCTACTGCGGTTCAATTGGTGCAGAATACATGCACATTGTTGATACCAAAGAAAGACGCTGGATTCAACAACGCTTAGAAAGCGCACGTGGTAAGTTCACATTTACTGCAGATCAAAAGAAACACGTTCTTGAACGCTTAACAGCAGCTGAGGGTCTAGAAAAATATCTAGGTAATAAATACGTTGGTGCGAAACGCTTTGGTGTAGAAGGCGGTGAATCATTTATCCCTATGGTGAATGAAATCATTCAACGTGCGGGTGCTGTTGGCTGTAAAGAAGTCGTGATTGGCATGCCACACCGTGGTCGTTTGAACCTGCTTGTGAATATCATGGGTAAAAACCCAGCAGACCTATTTGGTGAGTTTGAAGGTAAGAGCTTGCATAAAAAAGGTTCTGGCGACGTAAAATATCACCAAGGTTTCTCATCTAACGTGATGACTCCGGGTGGTGAAGTGCACTTGGCACTTGCGTTTAACCCATCGCACTTAGAAATTGTTGGACCTGTGGTTGAAGGTTCTGTACGTGCGCGCCAAGTACGTCGTAAAGACATTGGTGGTGATGATGTATTGCCATTAATCGTTCACGGTGATGCCGCATTTGCAGGTCAAGGTGTTAACCAAGAAACCTTCCAAATGTCACAAACTCGCGGTTATACCGTAGGTGGTACAGTTCACATTGTGATTAACAACCAAGTTGGTTTCACAACATCTGACCCACGTGACGCACGTTCTACTGAATACTGTACTGACATTGCAAAAATGATTCAGGCGCCAATTTTCCACGTGAATGGCGATGATCCTGAAGCGGTGATTTTTGTATCTCAATTGGCACACGATTTCCGTCATACATTCCGTAAAGACGTTGTGATTGATTTGTTCTGCTACCGTCGTCGTGGTCACAATGAAGCTGACGAGCCAGCAGCAACTCAGCCAATGATGTATCAAGTGATCAACAAAAAGACTACAACACGTACTTTATATGCTGACCAATTGGTGCAAGAAGGTGTGTTGGATCGTGCTGCGGCAGATCAAATGGTTGAAGACTACCGTTCTGATTTAGAAGCGGGTAATCACGTTGCGAATGCGTTGGTACTTGAGCCAAATACCAAAATGTTTGTAGATTGGTCTCCGTACTTAGGTCACGATTATACAGACGTTTGGGATACGACTTTCCCTGTTGAGCGTTTGAAAGAACTTGGTCAAACCATGCGTAAACTTCCAGAAGGTTTCGTGATGCAGCGCCAAGTTGCCAAAGTGATTGACGATCGCTTGAAAATGCAAACAGGTGAAATGCCACTGAACTGGGGTGCAGCTGAAACTTTAGCTTATGCAACTTTGTTGGATGAAGGCTATTTAGTTCGTTTGACTGGTGAAGACGTAGGTCGTGGTACTTTCTCACACCGTCATGCGAAATTGCACAACCAAGTCGATGGTAAAACTTATATTCCGTTATGCCATATCAAAGAGAACCAACCACGTGTTGCAATCTACGACTCTTTATTGTCTGAAATGGCAGTATTGGCATTCGAATATGGTTATGCAACGACACTTCCAAAGAGCTTGATCATTTGGGAAGCACAATTTGGTGACTTCGCAAACTGTGCTCAAGTGGTGATTGACCAGTTCATCTCATCTGGCGAAACCAAATGGGAGCGTGTATGTGGTTTAACGATGCTTCTTCCACACGGTTTTGAAGGTCAAGGTCCTGAGCACTCATCTGCACGTTTAGAGCGTTTCTTACAGCTTTGTGCGGAAGAAAACATGCAAGTGATGACACCAACAACACCTGCACAGATTTTCCACGCTTTACGTCGTCAGGCGATTCGTCCAATCCGTAAGCCAATGATCATCATGTCGCCGAAGTCTTTACTTCGTCACAAGTTAGCAGTGTCTAACCTTGATGAGCTTGCAACTGGTACATTCCAGACTGTGATTGATGAAATTGACAACATCAACAAATCAGACGTGACGCGTTTGGTATTGTGTGGTGGTAAAGTGTATTACGACTTGCTTGAAAAGCGTCGTGAATTAGAATTGAACAATACTGCAATTGTTCGTATTGAACAGTTGTACCCATATCCAGAACAACGTCTTGCTGAAGTTCTTGCTTCTTATCCAAACGTAAAAGAATTAGTTTGGACTCAAGAAGAGCCGAAGAACCAAGGTGCTTGGTTATTCATCGCGCCACGTTTATATGATGACGTAATGAAAACTGGTAAACAGATTCGCATTAGTTATGCGGGTCGTGAAGCATCTGCAGCACCAGCGTGTGGTTCACCATATTTGCATGCAAAACAACAAGCTCAGCTCATCAATGACGCGCTTGCGATCGTAGCTGAATAACAGGAGATTCGAAGTAATGGCAACCGAAATTAAAGCACCGGTATTTCCAGAGTCAGTTGCAGACGGTACGATTGCAACTTGGCACAAACAACCAGGTGAAGCAGTTTCACGTGATGAGGTGATCTGTGATATTGAAACCGATAAAGTTGTTTTGGAAGTAGTCGCTCCTGCTGATGGCACAATCTCTGCAATCATCAAAAACGAAGGCGATACAGTTCTTTCTGACGAAGTAATTGCTCAATTTGAAGCGGGTGCTGTTTCTGGCGCTGCTCAAACTCAAGCAGTTCAGTCTGAAGCACAAGTAGAGCAAGCTGCGGCGAAAACTGAAGCAGGTGCTGCACCAGTTGTTGAGCGTGCACAACCAGTTGCTGACCAAGCACCAGCAGTACGTAAAGCGTTGACTGAAACAGGTATCAATGCTGCAGACGTTTCTGGTACAGGTCGTGGTGGTCGTATCACTAAAGAAGATGTTGCAAATCATCAAGCTAAACCTGCTGCTGCAGCTGCGCCATTAAGCGTTGCGGTAGGTGAGCGTATCGAGAAACGTGTTCCTATGACACGTTTACGTAAGCGTGTTGCAGAGCGTTTACTTGCAGCGACTCAAGAAACTGCAATGTTGACAACATTCAACGAAGTGAACATGAAGCCAATCATGGAAATGCGTGCACAATACAAAGACGCATTTGAAAAACGTCATGGTGCACGTTTAGGCTTTATGTCTTTCTTCGTGAAAGCTGCAACTGAAGCATTGAAACGTTACCCAGCAGTAAACGCTTCTATTGATGGCGAAGACATCGTATATCACGGTTACTACGACATCGGTGTTGCGGTTTCTTCTGACCGTGGTTTAGTGGTTCCTGTATTACGTGATACAGACCGCATGAACTACGCTGAAGTAGAAAACGGTATTCGTGACTATGCTTATAAAGCACGTGACGGTAAGCTAGGTATTGAAGATATGACTGGCGGTACATTCACCATTACTAACGGTGGTACTTTCGGTTCATTGTTATCTACACCAATTCTAAACACGCCACAAACTGCAATTTTGGGCATGCACAAAATCCAAGAGCGTCCTATGGCGGTAAATGGTCAAGTTGAAATCTTGCCAATGATGTACTTAGCGCTTTCTTATGACCACCGTTTAATTGATGGTAAAGAAGCTGTAGGTTTCCTTGTAACAATCAAAGAATTGTTAGAAGAGCCAGCTAAACTCATCCTTGACCTTTAATTCTAAAGAATAAATCAGTGGGCTTGGAGCGATCCTCTAAGCCCATTTTTGGAGATAAAAATGTCTCAACAATTTGATCTTGTTGTTATTGGTGGTGGCCCAGGTGGTTATGAAGCGGCAATTCGTGCGGCTCAACTTGGCTTTAAAGTTGCGTGTATCGAAAAACGTATTCACAAAGGTAAACCATCTTTGGGTGGTACATGCTTAAACGTGGGTTGTATCCCATCTAAAGCATTACTCGATTCTTCACATCGTTATGAAGATACGGTTCATCACTTGGCTGATCATGGTATCACTACAGGTGAAGTACAGTTTGACCTTGCGAAGCTATTAGCACGTAAAGACAAAATCGTTGACCAATTAACTGGCGGTATTGATCAGTTATTAAAAGGTAACGGTGTTGAGTGGTTAAAAGGTACGGGTAAATTGCTTGCAGGTAAAAAAGTAGAGTTCGTTTCTCATGAAGGCGAAACTCAAGTTTTAGAGCCTAAGTATGTGATTCTTGCGACTGGTTCAGTTCCTGTAAATATTCCTGTTGCTCCTGTAGATCAAGACATTATTGTTGATTCTACTGGTGCATTAGAATTCCCAGAAGTGCCTAAGCGTTTAGGTGTGATTGGTGCAGGCGTAATTGGTCTTGAACTTGGTTCAGTATGGCGTCGTCTAGGTGCAGAAGTTGTTGTATTTGAAGCAATGGATGCATTCTTACCAATGGCTGACAAAGCTTTGGCAAAAGACTACCAAAAACTATTGACCAAGCAAGGTATGGATATCCGTATCGGTGCGAAAGTTTCAGGTACTGAAGTTAATGGTCGTGAAGTGACTGTTAAATATACCCAAGGCGGCGAAGACAAAGAACAAACTTTCGATAAATTGATCGTTTGTGTAGGTCGTCGTGCTTATGCTGAAGGTTTATTGGCAGATGACTGCGGTATTAAACTGACTGAACGTGGTTTGGTTGAAGTAAACGATTGGTGTGCAACTTCTGTTGAAGGTGTATATGCAATTGGTGACTTAGTACGTGGTCCAATGCTTGCACACAAAGCAATGGAAGAAGGCGTAATGGCAGTTGAGCGTATTCACGGTCATGCTGCACAAGTTAACTACGACACAATCATTTCAGTAATCTACACACACCCTGAAGCGGCGTGGGTTGGTTTAACTGAAGAGCAAGCGAAAGAAAAAGGCCACGAAGTGAAAACTGGTCAATTCGGTTTCGCGGTAAATGGTCGTGCTTTAGCTGCAGGCGAAGGTGCTGGTTTCGTGAAGTTTGTTGCAGATGCAAAAACAGATCGTTTATTGGGTATGCACGTGATTGGACCTGCTGCGTCTGACATCGTTCACCAAGGTATGATTGCACTTGAGTTTGTATCTTCAGTTGAAGATTTACAATTAATGACATTTGGTCACCCAACCTTCTCTGAAGTGGTGCATGAAGCCGCTTTAGCTGTAGATGGGCGTGCGATTCACGCGATTCAGCGTAAACGCAAATAACACTAAAAAGAGCGGCTTAGGCCGCTCTTTTTGCATTTGATGGTTGTATTTATGGGAATAATCATCTAAAAGTAAAGAGCATAGGAAAAACACCACACAAGGAAAGCAATATTAAAACGCAGGTTTGATATTGGTGGTGATAACTGAATAAAAGAAGTAGTAAAAGGTTAGTCAATGAATCTACATGAGTATCAAGCAAAAGCGCTATTAAAAAAATATGGTATGCCAGTACAAGAAGGCATTTTGGCAACTACAGCCGTAGAAGCCGTGCAAGCTTTCGAGCAACTGGGCGGTAAATTTGCAGTGATGAAAGCTCAGGTGCATGCAGGTGGTCGCGGTAAAGCGGGCGGCGTGAAGGTCGTAAAATCTGCACAAGAAGCAGCAGACTATGCCAACCAAATTCTTGGAACACGTTTGGTCACCTATCAAACCGATGCCTATGGTCAGCCTGTAAACAGTATTTTAGTGGCTGAAGATGTTTATCCTGTAGAGCGTGAACTGTATTTGGGTGCAGTGGTAGATCGTTCTAGCCGTCGCGTCACTTTTATGGCATCTACTGAAGGTGGTGTTGAAATTGAGAAAGTGGCAGAAGAAACCCCAGAAAAAATTATTAAAGTAGAAGTTGATCCTTTAGTGGGTTTATTGCCATTTCAGGCACGTGAAGTGGCTTTTGCATTAAAACTCAAAGACAGTCAAATCACGCAGTTTGTGAAGATTATGACAGCGGCTTATCAGGCATTTATCGACAATGATTTTGCCTTATTTGAAATTAACCCATTGTCTGTACGTGAAAATGGCGACATTTTATGTGTCGATGCCAAAGTCGGTATTGATTCCAATGCGCTGTATCGTTTGCCTGAAGTCTTGGCACTGCGCGATAAAACACAAGAAAATGAACGTGAATTGCGTGCATCAGAATTTGACCTGAACTATGTTGCTTTAGAAGGCAATATCGGTTGTATGGTGAATGGTGCAGGTTTAGCAATGGCAACTATGGATATTATTAAACTCTATGGTGGTCAGCCTGCGAACTTCTTGGATGTAGGTGGTGGTGCAACCAAAGAACGCGTAATTGAAGCCTTTAAAATTATTTTGGCAGATCACTCGGTTAAAGGCGTACTGATTAATATTTTTGGTGGAATTGTACGTTGTGACATGATTGCGGAAGCAATTATTGCAGCGGTTCAGGAAGTAAATGTGACAGTACCTGTAGTGGTTCGCCTAGAAGGGAACAACTCGGAACTTGGTGCAAAATTACTCGATGAATCAGGATTAAAACTTATTTCTGCAAACGGCTTGTCTGATGCCGCAGAAAAAATTGTTGCTGCAGTGAAAGCTTAAGGAGAATCAGGATGAGCGTATTAATTAATAAAGACACCAAAGTATTGGTACAAGGTTTCACTGGTAAAAATGGTACTTTTCACTCAGCACAAGCACTTGATTATGGAACTAAAGTGGTGGGTGGGGTAACGCCAGGAAAAGGTGGTCAAACCCATTTGGAATTACCTGTATTTAACACCATGAAAGAAGCTGTACGTGAAACAGGTGCAGATGCATCGGTGATTTATGTGCCTGCACCGTTTGTTTTAGATTCGATTGTAGAAGCAGTCGATTCTGGAGTAGGTTTGATTGTGGTGATTACGGAAGGTGTGCCAACCATCGACATGCTCAAAGCCAAGCGTTATTTAGAAACCAATGGCAATGGTACACGTTTGGTGGGACCAAACTGCCCAGGTGTGATTACACCAGGTGAATGTAAAATTGGCATCATGCCAGGGCATATTCATCAACCAGGACGAATTGGCATTATTTCACGTTCAGGTACTTTGACCTATGAAGCTGTGGCACAAACCACCAAATTAGGCTTAGGGCAATCGACCTGTATCGGGATTGGTGGTGACCCAATTCCAGGTATGAACCAAATTGATGCTTTAAAATTGTTCCAAGACGACCCAGACACCGATGCGATTGTTATGATTGGTGAAATTGGTGGTACGGCAGAAGAAGAAGCTGCGGAATATATCCAGTCGAATGTTAGCAAACCTGTGGTGGGTTATATTGCAGGAGTGACAGCACCTAAAGGTAAGCGTATGGGACATGCGGGTGCAATTATTTCAGGCGGTAAAGGCACTGCGGAAGAAAAATTTGCAGCCTTTGAGCGTGCTGGAATTGCTTATACGCGTAGCCCTGCTGAATTGGGTTCTACCATGTGGCAAGTATTAAAAGATCAAGGTTTGCTTAAATAACAAATTTTGAAGATCTTGATTTTATTCAGTACTCAATCCCCAATTTTGGGGATTTTTTATGTTGAAAAATTAGCCACATTTGAGAGATAAAGTATATGATAAGAGTTAATTTGGTATTGCTTTGTTGCATAAATATGTAAGCATCTGATTTAAATAAATTTAATTTTGTATCAAAAAATAATCAAAACTTTTAAATCATATAGTTATGAAATCTTTGTGCGACAAAGCCGTTCAAGTAGTTTTTGCATCTCGGGAAATTATTTTTATTGTTGTACAAGCTGTATAAACAGCTGATTCAAATAAAAAAAATACGCAATGATTGGGGTGATCATTGCGTATGAAAAACGAATCTGCTTTCACAGCTTCGATAACGGAGAAATGTTATGAAATTAGGATTGCTCCTAAAGCATGTAAGTATACTAAACTGAGAATGAATACTATTCCGCAGTATTCAGGTTACGTGATGTTAAATCACGTAAGTAATAAGTGTTTTTTGTGAGTCGAGTCAGCTTGTGTTGATTTTTCACTCAAATAAAAAGTCTCTTATTCATGTGAATAAGAGGCTTTAAAATATTTGTATCTACAAAATGCTTAGAAGCGGAATACACCCAAGCCAGCTTTCACTTCATCTAAAGTTTGCTGGGTAATATCACGGCATTTGTCGGTGCCTGTTTTCAAAATATCCATAATGTAGTCAGGATCTTTAGCAAGTTCGATACGACGTTCACGGATCGGCCCAATCAATTCTTTTAGAATGCCTTCCAAACGCTTTTTCACCGTACCATCGCCCAAACCACCACGACGATAATGCGCTTTCAGTTCTTCAAGTTCTTCTTTGTTGGTATCGAAGGCATCTAAATAAGTAAATACTACGTTGCCTTCAACCTGACCTGGGTCTTCGATACGCAGGTGATTTGGGTCGGTGTACATTGCATTGACAGCTTTTTTAATGTCTTTGTCTGTGGCATCTAACACAATGGTATTGCCCAGTGATTTTGACATTTTCGCTTTACCATCAAAACCAGGTAAACGTCCGACATTTGACAACAATGCCTGACATTCAGGTAGCAAGTCATGACCAATTTGACGATTCACCCGACGCACAATTTCATTGGTCTGTTCAATCATTGGAATTTGGTCTTCACCTACAGGAACGACCGTTGCTTTAAATGCAGTAATATCGGCTGCTTGAGCTACAGGGTAGCACAGGAAACCTGCAGGAATATCACGCTCAAAACCACGCATCTGAATTTCAGATTTAATGGTTGGGTTACGCTCCAAACGTGCCACAGTCACGAAGTTTAAATACAACATGGTGAGTTCGTTTAATGCAGGCAGGCAAGATTGCACGCAAATGGTGGTTTTTGTTGGATCAATCCCCACCGCTAAATAATCGGTTGCTACCTCAATAATATTACGACGGACTTTTTCAAAGTTATCGGCATTGTCAGTTAAGGCTTGAGCATCGGCAAGTAACAGGTGTTGATGATGTGAGTCTTGTAAACCTACACGTGAACGTAAAGAACCCACAAAGTGACCTAAATGTAGTTGTCCAGTTGGACGATCGCCTGTCAAAATCACAGGACGATTATCTTGATTACTCATTTTTTATTCCAAGTCGTATCTACGACATCTATGTACCGATGAATTGCTACATTGTAAGGCATAACATTTTTCAATGTCACTTCCTTAAGTGAGTTGAATAGAATTTACTGTAAAAAATTTTGCTGTAAAAATTAATGAAGTAAATACAGACCCTATATAAATTCAGTTTTAAAATAACTTGAAAATCATATAAGGATAACAACGCAATGGCGAGCAGCTTATTACTTTTATTAGATGACATTGCAACAGTTTTAGATGATGTGGCAGTTATGAGCAAAATGGCTGCAAAAAAAACCGCAGGGGTTTTGGGCGATGATTTGGCGTTGAATGCGCAGCAAGTCAGTGGTGTACGTGCAGAGCGTGAGTTGCCTGTGGTATGGCGTGTGGCTAAAGGTTCATTCATCAATAAGCTAATTTTAGTACCGCTCGCGTTATTAATTAGTGTCGTTGCGCCGTGGTTAATCAATCCTTTATTGGTGGTTGGTGGTCTATTTTTAAGTTATGAAGGTGTGGAAAAAATCATGCACACCTTACAACACAAAAAAGCCCAAACGGCTAAAGAAGCGCAACTTGAGCTAATTCAAACTGAGCAAGACCTTGCGGCTTATGAAACCGAAAAAATTAAAGGTGCTGTGCGTACTGACTTTATTTTATCGGCGGAAATTGTGGTGATTTCTTTGGGGACTGTGGCTGCGGCAGGCTTTCTAACCAAAGTGACAGTATTAAGTTTAATTGCGATTGCCATGACGGTGGGTGTCTATGGGTTCGTTGCGTTAATTGTCAAAATTGATGACATTGGTTTATACCTCACAGAACAAGCTGCCAATTTTAAACAACGTATTGGGAGTGGTTTACTGGCATTTGCTCCAATTTTAATGAAGACTTTATCTGTGGTGGGTACTGCAGCGATGTTCTTGGTTGGTGGAGGAATTATCAATCATGCTATTCCTTTTGTGCACCATTTCACAGAAGATACGGTAGAGTATGTACAAGATATCCCAACGATGGGCAGTATTGTAGGTTCACTCACGCCAATGTTGATGAACCTTGTCGTGGGTATTTTGGCAGGCATCTTGGTGGTGATTGTGGTCGCACTTGTTCAAAAAGTGTGGTCAAAGTCTAAATCGGCTTAATCTATTATCAGAGTTTAAGAGAAGGATAAGAATAATGCGTTGGAAAGGTCGTCGAGTTAGCACGAATGTAGAAGACCGCCGTGGTGGCGGTGGAGCAAAAGCGGGCGGTATCAGTATTTTGGGCTTAGTGGTGGCCTTTGTTGCATGGAAGTTCTTTGGCATCGATCCGCAATCGGCTTATCAAGCGACCAAGCAAGTCACCTCACATGCGCAAAGTGCTGAAACTAAAGGTTTAGATAATCCAACTCCTGAACAACAAGAGGCGATGGAGTTTGTGGGCACTGTTTTGGCCGATACAGAAGATACGTGGTCACAAGTGTTTCAGCAGCAGTTAAATAGCCAATATATACCACCTAAACTGGTGTTATTTACAGGTGTGGTCAATTCTGGCTGTGGTACGGCACAATCGGCAATGGGGCCATTTTATTGTCCTGCCGATCAAAAAGTATATATTGATACTTCATTCTTCCAAGCCATGCGTCAGCAAATGGGCATTGGTGGTGAACAAAATCAGACTGAATTAAGCCGAAATGATCAGGCGGGCGATTTTGCTCAAGCCTATGTGGTGGCGCATGAAGTTGGGCATCATATTCAGACCATTTTAGGGATTTCAGAACAAGTGCATAAAGCACGTCAGCAAGTCAGCGAAGTACAGGGTAATCAGCTTTCGGTACGTCAGGAATTACAAGCGGACTGTTTATCGGGAGTGTGGGCGCATCATAACCATCAACGTACTCAATTCCTCGAACAAGGTGATATTGAAGAAGCGATGGATGCGGCACATAAAATTGGCGATGACTATTTACAAAAACGTGCACGTGGGCAAGTCGTGCCTGATAGCTTTACGCATGGTACCAGTGCACAGCGCGTACAATGGTTCCAGACTGGCTTAAAATCAGGCTTGATCAGTGATTGTGATACATTCAATGCCGCAATTTAACTGACTTAAAAATCAAGTTTTATAAACAAAAGGAGTGCTGCCAGTCGCTCCTTTTTTATAGGCTAAATGAATGCGAGTGGATAGATGCAAACAACGTTAAGCCGTAAACCGAGTGATGAATTAGCACACATGATTTTGAACGTGGTGTGTTTGATTCCAGCAGGTCAGGTTGCGACCTATGGGCAAGTGGCACGCCTAGCGGGTCTGCCCAAACATGCACGTTTGGTCGGTTATGTCCTCAGGCATTTATCGGCAGAACATACTGTGCCGTGGCATCGGGTGATTAATGCGCAAGGAAAAATTAGCCTAAGCAAACTAAACGCCCAAGGAGAAAATATACAAACTTTAAAATTACAGGAAGAAGGGATTGTGGTAATTGCAGAAAAGGTGAATTTAAAACAATACCAATGGCAGAATTAAACTGAGCTGCTAAATCGAGCGTTTAATATTGAGATATGGTGATACTGAGAAAATTTGCTGAATAGAGTGCTGCAAATAAAAATTTTAGAACAAACAAAGAAATCTAAATGAGAGGGGAAGTTCCTCACTTCCGTAGAAATGAGGAACACGCAATCTTATTGACGTACAACCAATACAGGTGTTGTACCTTCACTTAGGATGCTTTGCGCAACGCTACCTAAGAATAATTTTTTCAAGCCAGTGCGGCCATGTGAACCAATCACGATAAGGTCAGCATTTAAGTCTTTTGCAGCATTGGTAATTTCGCGTGCAATTACTTGACCTTCAAGTAGTTTAGTTTCAGCTTCAACACCTTGTTCAGTGAATTTTTGCTTTGCTTCTTCTAAAGTTTTTACGATAGAAGCGCGAGCGCGTTCAATCAAGTCATTGGTTTGGTTTGCAGTGATGTATTCTGCAGCAATATACGGGTCAAGTGTAAGTACTTGTACCACAGTGATTTTACTACCAAATGCTTTTGCAAGTTCAGCAGCTTTTGCAACAGCGGCAAAAGAAGTTTCAGAACCGTCCACTGGTACGAGGATGTTTTGGTAAGCCATGAGTGTTTCTCCTTATTGTAATTTCAATACTTTAATAAAATATTCGCTCTGAGTCCTGTCTTATCTTACGCTGAATTCATATAGAATAAAACCCAGTAATTTCATAAAGATAATTGAGTGCTGTAAGTCCTTATTTCACCTTAATTTAGCATGAAATTATGAAGCTGTGCTTTCAATTCAACTAAAGTTTTAGTCATTTTTTGTTTGCGTGTTTGTCAAAAAATCGATCAGTTGATTGACATCATTACTCTGCAATTGTTCGCGGATTTTCAGTAAATATTTTTCATCAAAATCATACAGTTTTAGCGCCAAAAGTTGAGCAATCTCTGTTTCACTAAAGCGGTATTTAATTACTTTGGCAGGCACACCTGCCACAATAGCGTAAGGCGGTACATCTTGCGTAACCACTGCACCTGTCGCCACAATTGCACCTTCGCCTAGTTCAACACCTTGCATAATCATGGCGCGACTGCCAATCCAGCAGCCATCGCCAATTGTGGTATCACCTGCCGCAACAAAACTGCGAGTATCAAACGGAAAAGCCGAAACCCAGTCACTGCGATGCAATTGATTGCCACCCATCATAATCACGCATTCCGCACCAAAACAGACAAAATTGCCAATAAAGAGCTGATCAATAGGTTTTTCTGCTGTTGCAGGTTTGTCATGTAAATAACGCACCACACAACGTTCAAAACCCTGATCCCAATAGGCTAAACATTACTTGTGTTTATGGATTTTTAAACTATACTTAAAAGAAATATAGAAATATAGAAATATAGAAATATAGAAATATAGAAATATAGAAAAATGAAAGAATATTTTAATTCAAAAGCAAAATTAATAATTTTGAAAAGTTATAAAGCTTTAAATGAAGAGAGTAATGCACTACATGAATCATTAGAAGCTGGCAAAGATACTTATATAACCCGAATTACGGATAAGAAAAGCCCTTGAAAAAAAGGTAGTTAGAGCCATTTAGAAAGTTACGACACAACCCAAAGGCTCTAACTACCATGTACGATTTTACAGAAATTTTTTGTATTGTTGAT
>NZ_VOZL01000049.1:0-2776 GCF_013419805.1 Acinetobacter sp. YH12058 | reverse complement strand
CCCAACTGTTTGGGTGTTGTATAGTCAAGCCTCACGAGCAATTAGTATTGGTCAGCTTCACATATCGCTATGCTTCCACATCCAACCTATCAACGTCGTAGTCTTCAACGGCTCTTTAGGAGGCATAAAGCCTCGGGGAAATCTTATCTTGAGGTAGGCTTCCCGCTTAGATGCTTTCAGCGGTTATCCCTTCCGAACATAGCTACCCGGCGATGCGACTGGCGTCACAACCGGTACACCAGAGGTTCGTCCACTCTGGTCCTCTCGTACTAGGAGCAGATCCTCTCAAATTTCCAGCGCCCACGGTAGATAGGGACCGAACTGTCTCACGACGTTCTAAACCCAGCTCGCGTACCTCTTTAAATGGCGAACAGCCATACCCTTGGGACCTGCTTCAGCCCCAGGATGAGATGAGCCGACATCGAGGTGCCAAACACCGCCGTCGATATGAACTCTTGGGCGGTATCAGCCTGTTATCCCCAGAGTACCTTTTATCCGTTGAGCGATGGCCCTTCCATACAGAACCACCGGATCACTAAGACCTACTTTCGTACCTGCTCGACTTGTGGGTCTCGCAGTTAAGCGCGCTTTTGCCTTTATACTCTACGCGTGATTTCCGACCACGCTGAGCGCACCTTCGTACTCCTCCGTTACTCTTTAGGAGGAGACCGCCCCAGTCAAACTACCCACCAGACATGGTCCTCGTCCCGGATAACGGGACAGAGTTAGAACCTCAACATTACCAGGGTGGTATTTCAAGGACGGCTCCACTCGGACTAGCGTCCAAGTTTCAAAGCCTCCCACCTATCCTACACAAGTAAGGTCAAAGTTCAATGTCAAGCTGCAGTAAAGGTTCACGGGGTCTTTCCGTCTAGCCGCGGGTACACCGCATCTTCACGGCGAATTCGATTTCACTGAGCCTCTGCTGGAGACAGCGCCGCCATCATTATGCCATTCGTGCAGGTCGGAACTTACCCGACAAGGAATTTCGCTACCTTAGGACCGTTATAGTTACGGCCGCCGTTTACTGGGGCTTCGATCAAGAGCTTCGCTTACGCTAACCCCATCAATTAACCTTCCAGCACCGGGCAGGCATCACACCCTATACGTCCACTTTCGTGTTTGCAGAGTGCTATGTTTTTAATAAACAGTTGCAGCGGCCTGGTTTCTGAGGCTGTCGACAGCTCAAGGAGCGAGTCCTATCACCATCAACAGCGTACCTTCTCCCGAAGTTACGGTACCATTTTGCCTAGTTCCTTCAGCAGAGTTCTCTCAAGCGCTTTGGTCTACTCGACCTGACCACCTGTGTCGGTTTCGGGTACGATTCCAGTGTAACTGAAGCTTAGAGACTTTTCCTGGAAGCAGGGTATCAGCCACTTCACTGTACAAGTACAGCTTGCTATCAGATCTCAGCATAGAGCACCCCGGATTTGCCTAAGATGCATGCCTACTTCCTTTCACCTGGACAACCAACGCCAGGCTGACTTAACCTTCTCCGTCCTCTCATCGCATTACACTGAAGTATTGGAATATTAACCAATTTCCCATCGACTACGCCTCTCGGCCTCGCCTTAGGGGTCGACTCACCCAGCCCCGATTAACGTTGGACTGGAACCCTTGGTCTTTCAGCGAACGGGTTTTTCACCCGTTTTGTCGTTACTCACGTCAGCATTCGCACTTCTGATACCTCCAGCAGACTTCTCAATCCACCTTCTTCGGCTTACAGAACGCTCCCCTACCACTTGACTAATGTCAAATCCGCAGCTTCGGCACATAGTTTTAGCCCCGTTACATCTTCCGCGCAGGCCGACTCGACTAGTGAGCTATTACGCTTTCTTTAAAGGGTGGCTGCTTCTAAGCCAACCTCCTAGCTGTCTATGCCTTCCCACATCGTTTCCCACTTAACTATGATTTTGGGGCCTTAGCTGGCGGTCTGGATTGTTTTCCTCTTGACTACGGACGTTAGCACCCGCAGTCTGTCTCCCGGATAGTACTCATTGGTATTCGGAGTTTGCATCGGTTTGGTAAGTCGGGATGACCCCCTAGCCGAAACAGTGCTCTACCCCCAATGGTATTCGTCCGAGGCGCTACCTAAATAGCTTTCGGGGAGAACCAGCTATCACCGAGTTTGATTAGCCTTTCACCCCTATCCACAAGTCATCCCCTGGCTTTTCAACGACAGTGGGTTCGGTCCTCCAGTTAGTGTTACCCAACCTTCAACCTGCTCATGGATAGATCACCCGGTTTCGGGTCTATACCCAGCAACTATACGCCCTATTAAGACTCGATTTCTCTACGGCTCCCCTATTCGGTTAACCTCGCTACTGAATATAAGTCGCTGACCCATTATACAAAAGGTACGCAGTCACCAAACAAGTTGGCTCCCACTGCTTGTATGCATGCGGTTTCAGGATCTATTTCACTCCCCTCACAGGGGTTCTTTTCGCCTTTCCCTCACGGTACTGGTTCACTATCGGTCAGTCAGGAGTATTTAGCCTTGGAGGATGGTCCCCCCATATTCAGACAAGGTTTCACGTGCCTCGCCCTACTCGTCATCATTATGTGTGCCCTTTCGTGTACAGGACTATCACCCACTATGGTTGCACTTCCCAGAGCATTCCACTAAAACACACATAACTTAATGGGCTTTTCCCCTTTCGCTCGCCGCTACTGAGGGAATCTCAATTGATTTCTTTTCCTACGGGTACTGAGATGTTTCACTTCCCCGCGTTCGCTTCGTATGACTATGTATTCATCATACGATACCTACCTTAAG
>NZ_VOZL01000048.1:0-3093 GCF_013419805.1 Acinetobacter sp. YH12058 | reverse complement strand
ATCGAGTTCTATAGTTATGAGAAAGTGAGCCTCCAATCTCTCCGAAGCTCTTAAGTTTTGCAGTGCGTAAAATAGCGAAAGCCATGCGTGACATCTCCGCAGCAGGATAGCCGATAATGCTTTTGCTTTTGATTTTAACAACTTTTTCGAAATTGTGTACTCACTACACAATTTTAAAGCTACGCTTTTAAATTATTCCATGAGCAATGGGGAAACCTCCCCCTTGACCCCCTAAAATCCGATTCAAAACTGAATCGGCTCTAGGGAATTTATTAGTATCAATTCCCAATTCCTCAATGTCTTTTTCAATTGCCACTAAGAAATCACCACGACCATTTACATCACTGCAAAGTGCTCGCCATTCAATAGGTATTAATTCATAAACAACAGTTGGTTCATCCTGTTTTTCAGGTTCGGACTTATCATCTTGTTCTTTTGCTTTTTCTTCTTCTTCAATTTTACGAATTAAATCTTTCAAACTTTTATTAATGAATGACTGTTTTTTACCTTTGAAAGCAACAGCATATTGATAAAACAAATTACTGTACTTAGAACTTTCATGCTCAAAATCTTTTTCATTTTCAGCAAGTAAAGCAATCTCGAACGGTGTTAAAGAATCACGATTAAAACGTCCTGTTTTACAATGGGACATTGTTAATTCATTTGCCAATGACCCCTTGAGGGCATAGTTAATCAATGATTCAGGATTATTTAATTCATCATCATCATAGCCACGCTTGAGATCTACACCATGTTTTCTACTTGGACGCTTTAACCCAGCTCTTACACAGCAATCAGCCCACAATTCATAAATTGCCGTTTCTTTTTTCTTGAGTTCTTTTTCGCTATACCCTTCCTCAGTCACCACAATTAAGTGGTAATGCGGATGCCATCCGTTATTATCTGAATACTTAACTTCCGTTGATGTGATATGCCCTAAATGGGGAAATTCATTTTCCCAAAAGGCTTTGGATTTGCGATCACCGAAAAAGTATTTCTTAGTAAGAGCCTGTTTTTCTAACAAATCTTTTAAATCATCTGTCAAATAGTGCGGTGTTGTTAGTGTCAACATGTGCGCTTTCAAATTACGTTTATGCATAAGAACAATTAAACGCTCAATTTCTTGTTTTCTCTCATGTGCTATTCGTTCCGAACAGACAGGACAAAGCCAAGTATTGCCACAAACTTGAACATTTCGATATGAAGCACTTCGGTTTTGCTTATCGTATGTAACGAATACGTTTTGAAGCTTATCAATGCGCTTAATACCGCATCCAGTCACACGCCATTTGCCCGCACATTGGCTTAAAATCTTTTGAATAACAGATAAAGTTTTATATCTAGCTTTCTTATAGTGTTGTTTTTTATCTGAATTAATAGAATCAGCGGAGTAAGATTCCGTATGTTTTCCAAGGGGGTCAGATTTTTTTGCAGGCGTGACTTTAGAATGCGTTAAAACGCTTCTATTTGAAGAGATTGATTTTTGAGTATTTACTTCTTGATGCATCCCTCAAGCCCCTTAAACGGCTTGCGAGTGCGTAATTGACTGCTATAATGAGCTTGCATACGGACATTCGCTGATTGTTGATCTGTATGTACATCAAAGCCCCTCTAGTCGCCAAACTTATTCGGGGTTTTTTTGTGCCTGCACAAATCTGATTAATAAAAAAATTCTTACTTGAGTTAGAGAAGTTACAACTGTTTCTAAGTAGTTTCAATAAGTGGCGAGCTTAAATCGTACCTCTTTTAAAAAAAAACTTACCGCTGACGTTAAATAAATTGAAAAATAATCAGTTCGCACCCATTCGGGATGCTCTGTCCCTCCCGCTTAGGATTTTTATGGGAGCTTGTAATCAGGGAAAGGAAGGTTTTGAAATTTAGATAATGTCAGTTCGGGGGCAACTCCGCCCCCTCTGATATGTACAGTACATTCTAAAATCACATTGAAAAATCAAAATCATTTCCTTTGTCTTTTTTCTTTTCAGGCTGCTGCACCTGGTCCAACTGCGGCCGCGGTTGACTCATGTTTTTTAAAGCATGGTCTATTTGCTTTTCAAAGTCAGACTTAGGCGTAATAGTCATAGTCATCGAATCAATTTCTTTTTGCAAAATTCGCTCATGTTCATTTACTGCAGTCTGTTTCAATTCTTCATACTTTTGCTCAGACTTTCGCTTTAAATCAATAAATGGCTCAAATTCTCGATCATAGTTTTCGACTAATTCTTTCATTTGATTCATTGAATTAATTAAAGAAATACATTGTTTTTCTAGCTTTTTATTCTTGTTTTTTTCATTAGAAAGTTGAGCATTTAGTGCTGAGAATTCAGCACCGATTTGCTTTTCATAATTCTCAAATTGTGGGGCAATATGATCATAAACAGCATCAATCACACGCTCACCATGAGCCTTTTTACCATCCAAAAATGGTGAATCAGGCTGTGTTTCAAGTCTAGTTAATTCAATTTCAGGCAATTTAGGCTTAACTTGCTGATTAATTTCACTATAAAATTCTTTAATCGTTGTGTGTTCAGCTTTTGAATTCTCAACACCACGCTTCAAACCAAGATGATTCACTTGATTAGCAAAATCAGTCTGCATGTCAGACATGAGTTTTCGACCGCCAAGCCATTTTCGAGCATTTAAGCGACCCGTGGTGTCCATAGGCACAACATAGGCGATTAGATGGGGCGTTGTTTCATCTCTATGAATTGAAGTCGTTATGACGTTCTCAGAGCCATATCTATCAATAAGCCATTTCTTGGATTGTTCAAAAAATTCAGCTTCGGCATTTTTATTATTCCACCCAATCCAGTCTGGACTTGCTGTAATTAAATGCTCAATACAAAGAACGCCATTTTTTCTTAACTTCTCAGGAAGTCTATTTTTAATCATCTGCATTGCATCTGCAGATTCAGAAACATCATGCTCATTTTGATGTGATCTAGATTGATCAGCATTTGCAGTAAATCGAGTTCTATAGTTATGAGAAAGTGAGCCTCCAATCTCTCCGAAGCTCTTAAGTTTTGCAGTGCGTAAAATAGCGAAAGCCATGCGTGACATCTCCGCAGCAGGATAGCCGATAATGCTTTTGCT
>NZ_VOZL01000047.1:0-3417 GCF_013419805.1 Acinetobacter sp. YH12058 | reverse complement strand
GCCAGGCCTCAGCATTTTATTATGGTGATCCCCTGGGCGAAATGCGCCTGGTAAGCAGAGTTTTTGAAATGTAAGGCCTTTGAATAAGACAAAAGGCTGCCTCATCGCTAACTTTGCAACAGTGCCAGTTTTATTACGAACGTGTTTTGGGTGGACAACGGAAAACATATTTCATCGAAAGACCAAAAAAAGAAAAAACACTTCCTGTTGTGATGAGTGAAGAAGAAACCATTCGGGTACTACGCGCTATTGAAAACGTGAAACACAAGGCTATTCTGATGACTATTTATTCGGCAGGTTTGCGCATTTCTGAATGTATAAACCTGAAAATAAAAGACATTGACTCCAAGCGCATGCAAATTCGTATAGAACAGTCAAAAGGAAAAAGAGATCGTTATACCATTTTATCTGAGAAAACATTAATTATTTTAAGAACATACTTTATGGAATATAAACCAAAAGATTATTTATTTGAAGGTCAAAAAGGTGGCGCATACTCAAGCCGAAGTATTCAAAACATTTTTAAAGCAGCTGTTTTAAAAGCAAAGATTCAAAAGGAAGTTACTGTACATACCTTACGACATAGCTTTGCAACGCATTTGCTTGAGAATGGTACGAGTTTACGTTATATTCAATCGTTGTTAGGTCATTCAAGCAGTAAAACAACTGAGGTTTATACACATATTACCACCAAGGGAATGGAACAATTAAAAAGTCCGATGGATTTGTTAGATATATAGAAAGGATTTGTATATTTGAGCAAAACTTAACAAAAAGCACTATGAATATAAATCCTTTTGAGAGAGTAGAAACGAACGGTAAACGGTTGAAAACGGATTTGTCACTGATAATGAAAGGTTTAGCAAAATAAGATATAGTGGATATATACGCCATTTGGCGTATAGCCACTTGTTATGTGCCATTTTTGAATGACAATGCGAATAGATACGGACAAACAAATGAATTTACTTAGTGATAAGAACGTTGCAATAATTGGTGGTGGACCCGTTGGACTGACTATGGCAAAATTATTACAGCAAAACGGCATAGACGTTTCAGTTTACGAAAGAGACAACGACCGAGAGGCAAGAATTTTTGGTGGAACCCTTGACCTACACAAAGGTTCAGGTCAGGAAGCAATGAAAAAAGCGGGATTGTTACAAACTTATTATGACTTAGCCTTACCAATGGGTGTAAATATTGCTGATGAAAAAGGCAATATTTTATCCACAAAAAATGTAAAGCCCGAAAATCGATTTGACAATCCTGAAATAAACAGAAATGACTTAAGGGCTATCTTGTTGAATAGTTTAGAAAACGACACGGTTATTTGGGATAGAAAACTTGTTATGCTTGAACCTGGTAAGAAGAAGTGGACACTAACTTTTGAGAATAAACCGAGTGAAACAGCAGATTTGGTTATTCTTGCCAATGGTGGAATGTCGAAAATAAGGAGCTTTGTTACCGACACGCAAGTTGAAGAAACCGGTACTTTCAACATCCAAGCTGATATTCTTCAACCGGAAATAAACTGTCCCGGATTTTTTCAGCTATGCAACGGCAACCGATTAATGGCGGGACATCAGGGCATTTTATTGTTTGCCAATCCCAATAATAATGGTGCATTGTATTTAGGAATTAGTTTTAAAACGCCCGATGAATGGAAAAATAAAATTCCCTTAGATTTTCAGGACAGAAACAGCGTTGCCGATTTTTTATTGAAAAGATTTTCCAAATGGAGTGAAGTTTACAAACAATTAATACGTTCGGTATCAACATTTCAATGCTTGCCCACAAGGAAATTTCCTTTGAACAATGATTGGAAAAGTAACCGTCCATTACCCATAACAATGATTGGCGATGCTGCTCATTTGATGTCGCCTTTTGCAGGACAGGGTGTAAATACGGGATTATTGGATGCTTTGATATTGTCTGAAAACCTTACAAACGGAGAATTTACAAGTATTGAAAATGCCATCGAAAACTACGAACAACAAATGTTTGTTTATGCAAAAGATACGCAGGACGAATCGACAGAAAACGAAACCGAAATGTTTAGTCCCAATTTTTCGTTTCAAAAATTATTGAATCTATAAACAGTAAGAAAAAACGGCTACTAACAAGCAGTTTTGCAATAGTGGGGCAGAAGTGCAAAATTGAACTTGTGTGCTTCTATCAACTTTTGTACATTAGCTGCCAGTTTAAGATGGGTGCATTTGAGTATGCCCAAAGGAGCCCGCAAGTATGCGCAGGACGAAGCCAGTAGCCGCGCCGATGGTGGCGCGGGTCTATCTGCGCGTCAGCACCGACGCGCAGGACTTGGAACGCCAAGAGGCGATCACTACGGCCGCGAAGGCCGCCGGCTACTACGTCGCCGGCATCTACCGTGAGAAGGCATCCGGCGCACGCGCCGACCGGCCTGAGCTGCTGCGCATGATCGGCGACCTACAGCCCGGCGAGGTGGTCATTGCCGAGAAGATCGACCGCATCAGCCGCCTACCTTTGCCCGAGGCCGAGCGCCTGGTGGCCTCGATACAGGCCAAAGGCGCACGCCTGGCCGTCCCTGGCGTGGTCGATCTATCCGACCTGGCGGCCGAGGCCCAGGGCGTCGCCAAGATCGTGCTGGAAGCCGTGCAGATCATGCTTTTTCGCCTGGCCTTGCAGATGGCCCGCGACGACTACGAGGACAGGCGCGAACGCCAGCGCCAAGGCATTGAGTTGGCCCGCCAGGCCGGGCGGTACAAGGGCCGCCGTGCTGATCCGAAGCGCCGCGCCCAAGTTGTCGCGCTGCGCAAGTCCGGCTACAGCATCAACAAGACCGCCGAGCTGGCCGGGTACAGTGCGGCCCAGGTGAAACGGATATGGGCCGAGGTCAGCCAGGCCGAAGCGAAGCAGCACGGCGCGTTCGTGGAGGACGCATTGACGGAAGCCGATGCCCTGGCCGCTGTCGGCCAGGATGAGCGCCAGGAGGAAAGGGCATGAAGAAGCCGAACCAAGACGACGAGCCGTTTTTCATCACCGAGGAGATTGCGGCCGAAATGATCGCCGGCGGCTATGAGTTCGAGCTGCCGCCCATTCCTTGCACCATCCGCCTACGCGACGTGCTGGAGCGCATGACCGATGCTGAGCTAGCATTGCAGCCGGGCGAGATCGCCGACCAGGAGCGTGAACGCTGCCGGCGCAAGCCGTGTTCAACCTCATGATCTGGTCATGGTATTTTTCATGGCACTGAGCCTGATAGTTCTTGCAAATTGTTGTCACTAAAGGGTTTTGTGTGCTTGTTTACAATCGAGTGGGAGTGACGGGCACTGGCTGGCAATGTCTAGCAACGGCAGGCATTTCGGCTGAGGGTAAAAGAACTTTCCGCTAAGCGATAGACTGTATGTAAACACAGTATTGCAAGGACGCGGAACATGC
>NZ_VOZL01000046.1:0-3437 GCF_013419805.1 Acinetobacter sp. YH12058 | reverse complement strand
CGCAATTAACGAAAGCACTTTCGACAGTATCATCATTGAATACAGCAACAGACAACGAAATCAACGTAAGCGAGCTAAACAACAAGTTGCAGAACTTAGAACTTTCAGTCAAGAACTTGATCGAACAACTAAACACATTGATTTAATTACACGACAACTCAGTAATATTGTGATTAAACCCAAGTCATGTACTGAATTAACTCAATATTTTAAAAACAACGGTTATCGCTCACCAACAGCGGAACGCATTCAAGTGTGGTCAGAACGACAGCACGAAGCGTTTGAGAAGCGGAATATTGAGCAAGTCGCTTATTACATCGAAACAAAATATCAAGAAATCGGACACTATCAACATTATGCAAATGGGCTAAGTAGAGATGAAATTGATATTGTAAACAAGATGATACGTAATGATGAACGCATTATTGATTATATGAAAAAGTCAGGCTGTCATCTGAATTACGACACTAGACAAAAGCTAAATCGGACATTCTCACTTGAACGAACTTCAAACGAATATCGCTTAAATGATCTTGATAAAAAAGAAAACGAAGTTAAGCCGTTATTTCAGCCGAAGGCTGAAACAAAAGCTGTTGAACGTAATAACGACAATGGATTCACAATGTAAATTGATGCTTTCTTTTTCTGCGTAGCAATGTTTCACATTGCTGTACTCGAAAAAAAAAGCATCTCATAAGCAACTGATTTTACTGCAGTATGCTTTTCTTAAGAATAGTGTTACATTTTCCATAGGCGAAAAAAAACAGGATTGCCGTCCTGTCTTTCTTCGGAATTTTTAATTTAAATGCTTGAAAACACTAAAAATTAAAACACCAGAATCTGTCTTAATTTTAGCAGTGTTTGCAAGCTTTGCAAGCGAAACTGTTATTAATGAACCTATCTACAGACCAATTATCAAATTTTCGGTCAAATTTTTATCAAAATTTGCCGTATAAGCCATTTTGTATGGACGAAAAGCCTGGCTACATGCTTATTCGGACAAAAGAAATCGCAATCAAGAAGCCATATATTCAAATAAACCCCCCATTGATGACGGTTTATTTTGTATTTGATGACGACAAAAGCGACTCAGCCTTGTCATGGTTTGATGCGGGCTTGCCAAGACCGCTTTGGACTACTCAAAACCCCGAAAACGGTCACTGTCACCACTGCTACAAACTCGAAATTCCACTTTGCACAAGTGAGTACGCAAGCATCAAGGCAATCAAGTACGCACATGCTATCTATCATGCCTATGCTGTGGGGATGGGTGCAGATTTAAGCTATTCGCATTTGATCACAAAAAATCCTCTCAATGACCAGTGGAGGACGATTTTTTGGACTGATAAAGCGTATTCGCTGGATTATCTTGCTGACTTCGTGGATCTGCCGAAGAAGATACCGAAAAAACTCGAAGTAGTTGGTTTAGGTCGCAATGTCACCATGTTCGAAAAGGGGCGTTTCTGGGCGTATAAGGCGATTAGAGATTACATGCACCATAACTCTAGCCATCAATGGGAAAAAGCCGTTAGAGCACAAATGGAAGCATTTAACAGCGAATTTGAACAGACACTGCCATACAGTGAAGTGAAAGCTACAGCAAAGAGCATTGCAAAATGGGTGTGGCAGCGTTTCAGCTATGGAGATTTCAGCGAGATTCAAGCTAAACGTGGTGCGAAGGGAGGTGCCAAGTCCAAACGTGGCCCTAAAGCTGATTCAGAGCGTTCAAAAAAGCCTTGGGAAGCCCTTGGAATTGGTCAAGCTACATATTATCGGCGCAAGAAAAAAGGTTTGATAAAGTGATAGCAGATAAGCCATATCAGATAACAGCCCCGAAAGGGGTTTGTTTTGAATCTTCCCTAGCTTTAAAGTGGGGGTTTTTATTATTCTTGTTTTATAAGTTAAATAGAAAATAACTAAAAACAATTAGAAAGTTCAAACAATAAATCACATGAAAACAAAAATATTCTTAATGCTTTTACCCCCCTCAAATAACTCACCATCAATTTCAATGTCTACATCAATGTCTACACACTGAATTACAACAGCACTTGTTTGTTACTAACAACACTCGTAACCGAGCATTGTTAGCACCAAGACAACGTGCTATTGTAATTAAGCAAGCCTACTCTGTAGCTACAATTTTCAGCCCTGCTACGCAGTTCCGAAAAGTTGTAGCACAGAAGTCTTGTTGAGGGCTTCGCCCCCAAACCCCCATCCAAAACCATAAGCAGGGGAGTGGTAAAAATGGATGATGAAGATTTAACAAAATTTAAAAAGATCAATCCGAAATCAGAAGTTAAACGTCTACGTCTGACAGTTGATGAAAAAAATCAGCTTGATGATTTTCTTGAGAAAAGAAACTTACAGTTTAGTGACTTCAACAATCGACTAATTAAAAATGCGATTAGTGCAGAATTTCATTTAGTTGAAATTGAAAACTATGTGAAACCCACATTTCCACTCAAACAAAAAAAGCACCATCGACCACCGCCAAAAGTAGACCCAGCATTATTGATGGAACTTGGTCGAGTTGGTACAAATCTGAATCAGTGTGCTAGAGCATTGAATGTAATTAAAAATGACAGACAACAAGAGTTGGATCTCACTCAAGAATTTAGCTTTATCGAATGTCTGCAAGTGCTTCAAGCGATTCAAGAAGATATACATAGCGTTATTGGTGAAATTAAAAAAACCACAATGTCTGATACCGCTATCGAAAATGCACGAAGTCGAATACTCAAAGCCGTGGAGTTAGTGGAGGTCGAAACCGATGCACATTAAATTTACGAAACATGGGAAAGGCTGTCCACGAAAAGCGGTTGGCTATTTACTTGCTGAAAAAGATGCAAAAGGCGATTTGCGTCCTGATATTCAAACTTTACGAGGCGATGCAAAAACTTTTGTTTCTATTGTCGAAAGCCTAAATTTTGATTATCGCTATTCGTCAGCAGTAATCGCATGGTCAAAAGAAGACAATCCAACGGATGCACAGATTCAAGAAACATTAGATCAATTTGAAAAACATGCTTTTGCTGATTTAGACCCGACACGCTATCACATGAATGCTGTTTTGCATGTTGCGCAAGATGGTTCAAAGCATGTTCATGTTTTGATTCCAAGAGTCGATCTTGGAACAGGTAAGTCATTAAATATTGCTCCTCCTGGACACGAAAAATACTTCGATAAACTCAGAGATTATTTAAACGAAAAACATTGCTGGTCCAAACCTGATGACCTCGCAATTCTAAAAGCTGATGTACAGCTACCGCACCACACACACTCCCAAAGATTAGCGGCCATTGAAATTAATTTTTCAGGTAAAACCAAGCCTGAAAAAAAGGAACTTTTAAACAAAATCGTTGCCCAACGCATTAACGCAGGCGTGATTCAAGACCGTACCGATGTTGTGCAAACGCTTGCTGAATACGGAATCA
>NZ_VOZL01000045.1:0-4403 GCF_013419805.1 Acinetobacter sp. YH12058 | reverse complement strand
GATTATTTAATAATCTCAAAAGCCTTGGGAATACTTGCTTTGATCACCTATTTTTTTGAAAGAAAATAGGTATTACCCTTTGAAATCAGTATGTTTACGCAATGCTGTAAATATCCGTTTTGCAGTTTCTTCACGTACTGATTTTGGGTCTCTCAAAATACCGGCAATAAACAGAGTAAAAGCATCGTATGTCGGGAATGTAGAAAGGTCAGATATGTCACTTACACGACTTAAAATAGCACTATATTTGCTGATTTGAGCATCTGTTAAATCGCAGAACATATCTATTGTGTTCGGGTCCCGAGCTTGTGTCGTTAGAGTTTTAGGTTTTGGTTTCTCTTTTACAGTGAACTTAAAGCCGACTACAGAACGCCCCTGCTTTATATTCTCATAGCTGAGGTTAATATCCGTATTTTGATTAATTTCATCTAATGAGGGTTTAATTACCCTTTTTTTTAAATTACTTAAATCTTGATACGACTCAGGTAAGCCAAGCTGTTCAAAAAGATCATTAAGGCTGATTTGAAAACCGCCCATCACCTGATGTTTCTTAGCTAAGTGATAGATGTCTAGTGAGTAGTCTTTCCGGAGCCGTAATACAACCTCTTTTTTATATTTTGTATAAGGATTTAAAGCATCAAACTCCCTAAGAAGAAGAAGGACTTCATCAGTAAAGTAGAGTTCTGAACCCCCTTGCCCTACTTTATAAACAACCTTGTTCAACCATCTTATTTTCACCCGATCCCCATTTTGTGCTGTATATCCGAAAAATCGGGTAAAAAGACGCTCTGACGCTGTTTCTAGTGCTGTGTATGCGGTTGAAAGATCGACATTACACTCACGTGAAAATTCATGAGATGAGATAAAAATAGGTTCATTACTTGATATTTGTGTTGTTCTAGCAAGCGGCGTAGACATGATAAAAAGACGTTTTTCATCAAGGCTCATTCCACGAAAGCATTCAGCAACTCGGTTTTGTAAGACAACCCAATCTTTCGGATAATGTTTCTTTAGATCTACAGCCATATAAACAGCTCAAAAATAATAAATCGGTTTGTTTTTATACTAAGTACATTGTTTGAGTCAATACTTTTTTACAAATTAAAGTACATACATAGGTTTGTACTTTAATACTTGGCGTTTGTACTTTTTAAACTTGGCGTTTGTACTTTTTAAACAGTGTTTAACTTGGCGTTTGTACTTTAATACTTGGCGTTTGTACTTTTTTAAAGTTTGAAAGCCATGTTACACGTGGCTTTGAGGGGGGGCTAAAAGTATTTAAAAGCTTCTTAAAAGAATAAAAAGGAGCAGGGGAGTGAAAAACAGCCCTATGGCACTCGCTTCGCTCGTGGCATTTTGACCTCGTTTCACTCGGTCTTGGGGGCTGTTTTTTGGTGACTGCTTTCGAGGATTCAAAAAAGCAAAAGCGGCTATGAATTCGCTTCGCTCATAGAGCTTTTTTGCTCGCTTCGCTCGGTCTAGGTGCAAATACCAGCATTTGATTTAATTCCTTTTGTCTTTTTTATTTTTTTAAAGCAGTTTTTCAGAGGGTCGAGGCTCAACTTTTCTTTGTGTCACTCGTAGACACTCGTTAAATATACCGTTTAAATGCAAAAAATAAGGGTTTTTAGCTACTTTAGGTGTTTTTTTGATATTACCTACATGAAGTAAATTAAAGTGCCTTAGAAAGCAAAATAGAGAGATTTAGGAACTCACCTCGTTTAGTTGTTTTGCCGCAACCGAGGGAGTCATATCTCACTTTCGTAGAGTTCACGTTGTTTGTCGAGTAGAACATGGGTAGGCAAATACCCAAGTCATTATCACAATACGTCGTTCTTTATACTAAAGAATGGAAAAAACTCATCTTAACGAGGACTCCCGCTAATTTTTCTAAATTAGTTAAATATTCAATTAGTTAGAATTGAAACTATGAAAAAAATCATGCAGTACACAAGACTATGCTGCCGTATTTTCTTTTCTTTCATTAACGTTTGCTTAGTCCTGACTTAGATCGGGAGACCAATCCCGACCTATCAGAACAAACAATGGCGACCAAACCATTTTTAGCTATGTTTCGCTTTTTTAGATAACAACATAAAACCGACTCGGATTTTCGACAACACTACTCCCTTTACCACCCTTAGCAGCCACGCCACTGGTGAGTTCGCAATGTTTAATACAGCATCGACTTCGTTATTTTCATAACTTATACGACCTACTCATCCTCTCTCCCTCTCCATGCCTTGCCGTGACAACTCAATGTCTAAGCATGGAGATTCCCAAGTTATTTCTAACGATCTTAGCAATTGAACGCCAATGCTCTTTTGTCTGTCAGTGCTTCCATTTTCCCCACCACGCGGTTCCTTAGATTTGGTGGATATGACTTTGAGACAAAATCTGAGCGTATGGCTCTTAATCTACACGTGTCTCCGGTTTATGCTTCCGGATGTATACTGTTTAAGCTATCCGTTGACCCACTTTGCTTGAGATGATCTCACTCAGTGGTGCCGCTGCTTCCAGATTTCTCCTCAGCTAGCCTGTAACATTGCTGTTACCTCAAACGCCATCAGTTGTGCCAATGAGCTGCGCTTCCCTCTTAGAGTGCATTTGCCGCAACACATTGCCGTTATTAGTGACCCTTAACATCCTGTCAGGGTCTCACGGTAATCGTTAAAACAGGGTTTCAATACAAAAAAAATTGTATCTAGTCAGGCTATATCTAACCTCACGACCACTTCACAATCATTCGATTGTTTATAGGCTCCCGTGTCCTTGTCGCCCAACCCCGTTTACAACGGATTGGATCGAAAAGGAGTATTACAACTCCCTAGCGCCCATCAGATCGTACCGAACGGGATTTCTCCAGTAGTACGCTCAATCGGTCAACTCAAAATGGCTAGTTCTGAATTGTGCGCTATCTAAAAAAACATGGCTTTAAGCAGGCTGTTGCCTGCTCAAAATCGCTAAAACGAAAATGGTCAGGCAGTTGGTCAGACTGCTTTAAGTCAATGAATATTGCGACTATAAACCAAGCAAAAACAGATGTAAATTCCGTCACCTAGGAACCACTTGATTGCACGATGACAAATTGTGTCAATTAAGTCCGACCAATGCCTTTGGCATTGGTAAAAAATCAAAATCGTTGAAAGCATTATAAAATATAGCTTTTAGTTATAATAAATATTGCTTGATTACATAGGACTTTTTAGAATATTGTTTGATGACAATTGAACAAATATTGCTTGGTAACAATAAAATGATTCATTACAGCCCGAACAGTCGTTATACAGCGCAAAAAATTGTAGATAAAGTTGCAAACGGTGCGTATTTCTATAGTCACTTTACTATTGAATCTGATAACACGATGTTTGCAGATAAAATCCAAAAACTCATAAAAAAACTCAGCCAAAAATATTCTTTAGATTTAAGCCCACGACAAAGGACTTATCGTTTAAATAAAAAAAATGAGCCTATTGCGGATTTAATTATTCAAAAGCGTTATGACCAAGATATATGGGAATTTTGGCTGTTTGTGACAACTCCAAAAAGCAATGAATACAACACTCTTAAAAGCGAGGGGCAATTAAAGAAAATAGTCAAACAGCGAATATCAGAAGTTGAAACAACGTGGAATCGAGAAGAAGAACAAGAACAAATTTCATTGATTCAGACATATTTTAATGACCATGAAAAATTCAAATTTGTTTTACAAAAGCCCTTTTTAAAAGTTGCGTTTGGAAATGGGAAAAATGTTGAACTGGTGCGCCTTTCACACTCAAAAAAGAAATCAAAGAATTATCCTGATACGGAGAAAAGTGCAAAAAACTATACATGGACTTGGCGATTTGATGAGCCTAGCGTGCAGCTGATTAAAAAAAGCTATGTTGAAATTATAAATACACTTATTTCAAATAATGACAAAAGCGTTGGCATGTCTAAGTTGCAGTCATTTTATGATGATCTGAAATTTTACGGAGTCTTCAAAGGGAATCGGCACCAGATCGGACGATTGTTTGTTGATGCGGTCAGTTATCACTTCAAAAAAACAGGGAAAAACTTTAGAAAAATGGACTACTACATTCCTTTAGAGCTGAATTACCTGCCCCGAATTAAGAATTATGCAGATGATTTTATTCAGTATGTTTTCTTAAGAAGGATTTATGAGAGTGTTCAAATCAATTTGAATAAAGACGATGTAAATCAAGACACTTACACCGAACTATTTAACAAATATTTGGTTTAATAACAGGACTTAATATGAATATTGCAACCTTAAAAACTGCTGAAATATTTAAAAAACTCCCTCATTTATTTAAGTCTAAGTTTATATTTTTTTTCCTAGGCTTTTGGTTGATGCTAACAGCATTTCACTATGTCGATATTGTACCTAGTGATGATTATTT
>NZ_VOZL01000044.1:0-4719 GCF_013419805.1 Acinetobacter sp. YH12058 | reverse complement strand
AATTTTTCAGGTAAAACCAAGCCTGAAAAAAAGGAACTTTTAAACAAAATCGTTGCCCAACGCATTAACGCAGGCGTGATTCAAGACCGTACCGATGTTGTGCAAACGCTTGCTGAATACGGAATCATCACACGAAACGCTAAAGATACTATTTCAGTCAAATTACAAGGCGATAAGACAGCCATAAAAATGGAAGGGGAGTTTTATAAAGATGGATTCAATGTCACTGCTTACGCAGAAAATCGAGCTAGAGCAGAAGCAGATCAAAGCGCATCAAGAGCAAATGAAGTCGATGCAAAACGAGTTAATGAACTCTATAACAAACTTCAACGAGCAACTGAATCAAGAGCTAGATTCTTTGCAGACAAGTACCAGGTCCCGATTGAAATTTATAGACAACGAAATACAGCAGAGCTGTCAGAACTTGATCAACAACGCACAAGAGAAAATAGAATCAGTGCAGAAACTGACGCACCAATCAACAGAACTATTGAATCAAGTCCAGACTCTAGTGAAGCAAGCAGAAAGCATGAAAATTCAGAGCTTAGAGCAACAACAGACACAGCAACAACAGCAGAAAATCAGTCTAATTTTGTCAGTATCATGCACAGCGTTACTGCTAATTCTGATCATAATTTTATTGGTGAAGTAAATGAGCGAATTACAGCAGTTAATCAGTCAGCAAGTCAGCTTGCTACAGAAACAGAACGAGCTACAGCAGACTTGTATCAACGAACAGAAGAAGTACATCGAGCACTTAGAACAGCGCAACACAGCACTAATTCAGCAGATGAACCAAGTGCCGAAACTCGATTTGTCCGAGTCTTTACAGACATTCGCAATGCAAGCGCAAAAACATTTGCAAGAGAAATTGCTCAAGGTACTGGAGAACTCGAACATCGAAAAATTAGTGCAGAGCAAGATCAATCAAGAACTAAAGCCGATGCTGGACGATATACAGCTCACACAATCGCAATTAACGAAAGCACTTTCGACAGTATCATCATTGAATACAGCAACAGACAACGAAATCAACGTAAGCGAGCTAAACAACAAGTTGCAGAACTTAGAACTTTCAGTCAAGAACTTGATCGAACAGCTAAACACATTGATTTAATTACACGACAACTCAGTAATATTGTGATTAAACCCAAGTCATGTACTGAATTAACTCAATATTTCAAAAACAATGGTTATCGCTCACCGACTGCGGAGCGTATTGCAGTCTGGTCAGAACGTCAGCACGAAGCATTTAAAAATCGAAATATTGAGCAAGTCGCTTATTACATCGAAACAAAATATCAAGAAATCGGACACTATCAACATTATGCAAATGGGCTGAGTAGAGATGAAATTGATATTGTAAACAAGATGATACGCAATGATGAGCGCATTATTGATTATATGAAAAAATCAGGCTGTCATCTGAATTACGACACTCGACAAAAGCTCAATCGGACATTCTCACTTGAACGAACTTCAAACGAATATCGCTTAAATGATCTTGATAAAAAAGAAAACGAAGTTAAGCCGTTATTTCAGGCGAAGCCTGAAACAAAAGCTATTGAACGTAATAATGACAACGGATTCACAATGTAGGAGATGAAAAAATTATGAAAATAGATATTAGCGAGCACTTTGAAACATCATCAATCAGTGACGTTGCTTATGCTGCAATGCTTACTTTTTCTGAAATGGAAAATGTAGACTTGTCTTATTTACATGATGTGTACGAACAATTAAATGCAGAAAAACATTGGCTGTTACAGCTAAATTGGTGTCATGAAAAAATGGACAATCAAAACTTTTTTACTTTGTGTAAAAGCTTGAACTATGACCCGATTGAGTTAAATCAAGCATTCAACGTGATCAAGCGTAAAAGTAGAAGATGACCCTTTATTTTTCTGCGTAGCAATGTTTTACATTGCTGTACTCGAAAAAAAAGTGTCTCTAAATCACTGTTTTTTCTGCAGTATGCTTTTATTGAAAACAGTGGTACATTTTTTATAGGCGAAAAAAAACAGGTCGGCAAACCTGTTTTTCTTCGGAATTTTAATAAATGCTTGAAAACACTAAAATTAAAACACCTGAAACTTGATTTAATTTTAGCAGTGTTTGCGAGCTTTGCAAGCAGTTACTGTTACAAATGAATAAATTACAGCCTCAACTTGAGCTATTTCCGAGTTTTATCGGTAATTTACCGACCAAACCGTATTGCACAAATGACCTTTCGACTGGTCTAAAAATCCGTCCAAAAAATTCGGCTATCTCATTCAAATATATACAGCCGAATAGCCCTTTCTATCAGCATTACTTTGTTCTTGATCTCGATTACGAATCAGCATTGAGTGAAATTTTATATTCGCTTGATGGTGTACCAATGCCCAACTTTGTTGCTGAAAATCCTCAGAATGGACGGTTACACGCCTTTTTCGAGCTAAAAACACCCATTTACACAACTGATGCAAGCAGACAGAAGCCAATCATGCTCGCAAATGCCGTTTATTTGCGTTTACGTGAGCTTTTTAATGCTGATGTAGGGTACTCAGGCTTAATCAGTAAAAACCCGATACACGAGCAATGGCGCACGTACAGCCTTAGAAAAAAACCTTATACGCTGAATGAACTATCTTCAAAATTAGACATTGATTGGCAAGAAGCAAAAAAACCACCTAAGCAACACGAAGCAATAGGACTTGGACGCAATTGTTATATTTTCCATACTGCAAGATTTTGGGCGTATAAAGCGGTCAGAGAATACAGAGGAAAAACATATAACAACTGGCTACAAGCAGTTATAGACCACTGTTTAAAGCTCAACGAGGGCATTACAGAGCCAATGCAGTACAACGAGGTAAAGAGTATTGCAAAAAGTATTAGCCGATATTGTTGGAAAAAAGACGCATATCACTATCAAGAGTTTATACAGCGTCAGGCATACAAAGGGGCTTTAGGCGGTAAGAAGTCTAAACGTGGCTGTAAGAATGATTCAGAGCGTACATTGAAGCCATGGGATGCACTGGGTATAAGTCGAGCTTGGTATTACAGACAAAAGAAAAATGGACTTTTAGAGTAGACCAAATAAGCCTAAATCAGATAATAGCCCCCGTGAGGGGGGGGTTTTTATTTTCTTAATTAAGTTTTTAAAAAATTATTATTGCAGGGAGTTAGCGAGGTTGTGGGCAAAGACAAAACCTGTGCATCAAACCTGTGTGCAACTCAACGTATAAATCTCTGATTTATGCGGAGTTGTGCATAGTGTTTGTGCATAGATCAGTTTTGTCGGTGCGAAGCATTGTCCATCAATCTTGCAACGACCAGACAGCATAATTACAGATAGCCTTTGTTTTGTGCTTCAACATTCTACGAATATTGAATACACAAAAACAAGATGCTATTGTAATTAAGCAAGCCTACTCTGTAGCTACAATTTTCAGCCCTGCTACGCAGTTCCGAAAAGTTGTAGCACAGAAGTCTTGTTGAGGGCTTCGCCCCCAAACCCCCATCCAAAACCATAAGCAGGGGAGTGGTAAAAATGGATGATGAAGACTTAACAAAATTTAAAAAGATCAATCCGAAATCAGAAGTTAAACGTCTACGTCTGACAGTTGATGAAAAAAATCAGCTTGATGATTTTCTTGAGAAAAGAAACTTACAGTTTAGTGACTTCAATAATCGACTAATCAAAAATGCGATTAGTGCAGAATTTCATTTAGTTGAAATGCCTGATCACTATTTGAAACCTACATTTCCACTTAAACAAAAAAAGCACCACCGAGCACCGCCAAAAGTAGACCCAGCATTATTGATGGAACTTGGTCGAGTCGGTACAAATCTGAATCAGTGTGCTAGAGCCTTGAATCTAATTAAAAATGACAGACAACAAGAGTTGGATCTCACTCAAGAATTTAGCTTTATCGAATGTCTGCAAGTGCTTCAAGCAATTCAAGAAGATATACATGCCGTGATCGGTGAAATTAAAAAAACAACAATGTCAGATACTGCTATCGAGAATGCGAGAGTCCGAGCAGTCAAAGCCGTGGAGTTAGTGACCGATGCACATTAAATTTACTAAGCACGGCAAAGGCTGTCCACGCAAAGCCGTTGGCTATTTACTTGCTGAAAAAGATAGTAAGGGCGATTTACGTCCTGATATTCAAACTTTACGAGGCGATGCAAAAACCTTTGTTTCTATTGTCGAAAGCCTAAATTTTGATTATCGCTATTCGTCAGCAGTAATCGCATGGTCAAAAGAAGACAATCCAACGGATGCACAGATTCAAGAAACATTAGATCAATTCGAAAAACATGCTTTTGCTGATTTAGACCCGACACGCTATCACATGAATGCCGTGCTACACGTAGCTCAGGATGGTTCAAAGCATGTGCATGTTTTGGTGCCGCGTGTCGATCTTGGAACAGGTAAGTCATTAAATATTGCTCCGCCCGGACACGAAAAATACTTCGATAAGCTCAGAGATTATTTAAACGAAAAATACACCTGGTCCAAGCCTGACGACCTCGCCATTTTAAAAGCTGATGTACAGCTACCGCACCACACACATTCACAAAGATTGGCGGCCGTAGAAATCAATTTTTCAGGTAAAACCAAGCCTGAAAAAAAGGAACTTTTAAACAAAATCGTTGCCCAACGCATTAACGCAGGCGTGATTCAAGACCGTACCGATGTTGTGCAAACGCTTGCTGAATACGGAATCA
>NZ_VOZL01000043.1:0-4924 GCF_013419805.1 Acinetobacter sp. YH12058 | reverse complement strand
GGAAGCAGATGAAATATTATTGGCGAGATTTTCAAGTCATGACAGCTGATAAAATAGAGCAATGGGTGGAGAGAGTATCAAACCAATTCGGAAAAGAATACATGTTTACTTTTTAATGACAGCTTATAGGTCACTACCATATTGAAAATGAATTAAGCAATCGTGGTTTAAGACGTAATATTCTAATGAGTATCCCAAGTTATTTAGGGGTCGGTTTAATTGTGCAAGAAACCGATATGATTGCGACAGTGCCTTATTATTTAAGTGAGGTGTTATTGGCACGCGGGAATTTACAAGTAGTGAGTGCGCCTTTGAATTTTCCAACCTATCCTGTACGACAATATTGGCATACGTCTTGTCATCACCAAACCAGTCATCAGTGGTTAAGAAAAGTGATTTTTGATTTGTTTAGTCAGCATCCTTAATTAATCGTATTTAAAGTAAAATTTTTATAATTTTTTAAATTATCATTCGCTAATTCCCTCATCTTCAAAAGAGCAGGCTAGGCTGAGGGAATTAGTGATTCTTTTTTATAAGGCAATAAAACTAAATTTCTGCCCACGATTTTGATTGCAGCTATACATTTTCATTTTTCCATTATAAATATCTAAACATTTGCCTGTATCTGCACTACGAATACGCTGACCATCGAGATACCATTTTTGGTTACTTTGTCCATTACAGGTATAAGCAATTACTTCAGCACCATCATGTTTCTGTTTTCCTGCTACATCTAGACATTTACCTTGCACGGTAATGCTTTGATCAGGATGGAAAATAAAATGCTGATTGGTACCATCATGACAATGTGAAGTCTGAATGGAACGTTGATTACTGCGACTAAAATCTACGCAGCGACCATCATAGGTTTTAATTTTGACTTTTTGTTGCCATGTTTGTGCAGGATAAGGCATAGGTGTTGGCATATAAATGGTTTGTTGTGCAGGACGTTCTACAGGTGTACTTGCTGGAATTTGAGGTTGAATGACGATATTGGGAATCTGCCCCGATGCTGTTCCGTCAACTACAATACATGCTGTTAAAAGTGAGCAACTGCTTATAGTGAAAAGTGTCTTAAACATAAGAGAAAACAATTTATTTATTAGGTGGATAGGATAAATTTAAAGCATGGAATAAATATTTATTTTTTGTAATTTTATGAGTAATTGACCCTAAAAATTTATCGAATAGACAAGGTTTTCAGCAAAAAATAAGAACGAAAAAATTCAAGTTGTCTTTATTTGTTATTAGTCGGTGCATTCTTAGGAAGTGTGTGGTAGAAATTGTATTTAGAGGATATATTTCTGATTTAGTTTGTGGTCAGCAACAAGCGAATTATCCAATTTGTTGAATTGAACATCAAAAATTCAACTATATTGCTTTAAAATTATGTGATTGAGTTGTAAAATTATGTGTTAAAGTTGGCAATTGTCACAGTTTTTGAATTTTTGGGGTAGGAACTGTTGAAACATTTTTTACTACGACTTGGATTGGATCTGCGTAAACTTATTTTAATTTCCACAATTTTAAGTGTATCAGGCTTATTTGTCGTAAGTATTTTTATTTTAAATTATGTAATTAAACAACAATTAATTCAAAATTCACTTTCGATCAATGAAAAATATGCAGAAAAAATTGCCACCAGTGCCAATCAACATTTTTCAGATATGCTGCAAGAGTTGGATTATAGTGCACGTTTATTAGAAAAAAAATTTTATAATACACAAGTTAGAAAAGAAGAAGTAAAACGCTTAAAAAATCAATCGAATAATTTTAATAGTGTTTTATTGGTAGAGCAGAATAAACATATTTTAGCTTATGCACCTAATACATTAAAACTTAATTTTAATCAGGCTTATAGTACCATTGGTATTGATGGATCTATTGAAAAAAAGAAAACTTATATTTCATCTCCCTATTGGTCTATAAGTAATAATTTAATCGTCATGATGTCACAACCTATTTATAATAAAACACATCAATATTTAGGCTTAATCAGTGGTACGATTTATTTACAGGAGCAGAACTTGATTAATACCATGCTCAATACTCAGTATGATTATAAAAAAAGTTATATGTATGTGATTGATCAACATAATCGTATTATTTTTCATCCAGATAAAAAGCGAATTGGTGAAAAAATTATCAATAATACAGGTTTGGATTATATTAATAAGAATACAAAGGGATCAATTCGTTTAAAGAATAGTTTAGGTATAGATAATTTGGCGGGTTTTGCACATATTCCAAGTGTAAATTGGATTGTAGTTTCTCAGCAGCCCACAGATGATTTACTTGCACAAGCTAATACGCTGATTTTTAAAGTATCGATTGGAATCTTCATTTTTTACTTTTTTATTTTTTTATTGATTTGGTATATCTCAAGCTTTATTTCTTCACCTTTGAACCGCTTGGCACGTATGGCAAGTATGCTCAATCATGCGGACATTGAAAATAAAATTAAAGAAGTTGATCCGTGGTATTTCGAGGTTTTAAAGTTTAGAACCTCATTATTAATGAGTTCGGAAACCTTTAGTGATCGGATTGCGGAGTTAAAACATCGTGTCAATACGGACCCATTAACAGGTTTATATAACCGTCGTGGTATGCAATTATTTTTAAATGAACTGCTAGAGACTCGTACCGAATTTGCAGTATTAGCCATTGATATAGATTTTTTTAAGCAAATTAATGATCAGTATGGGCATGATCAAGGTGATGTGGTACTTAAAACGCTCGCGCAAATAATGCTAACTAATTTTAGGGAACAGGATGTTTGCTGTCGTAGTGGCGGTGAAGAATTTCTAGTTTTAATGACGACTGCAGATGCAAATGTGGTGTATAAAGCTGCAGAGCGGCTTAGAAAAACCATGCAGGAAACTACGATTAATCAGATGGGTCAAATCACCATCTCTGTTGGCATCGCTTTTTGGCCTCGAGATGCAGAAGATGTTTCTGATGTACTGAAACTTGCAGATAATAAATTGTATGAAGCTAAACATGATGGGCGTAATTGCACAAAGTCTACGGCCGTATGAGGATTTGGAAAGATTCTTCTTTAGCTGACACGGAGGTATGCTTTGGAAAAAGATCAAGATCCAACGATAGTGGTTGAAGACAGTCCTGAACAAGAAAAATATGAACTTTTGAAAGAAAAGCTGAAATACAAACAGGCGGAGCGCGAAAATTCTAAAAAAATTGATCATAAACAAGTACGGTTGAACATTCAAGCGGATGCCTTACCAAGCAAAACCTTTTTTATAATGAATGCTTTGGCAGCGATTATTGCGGGCTATGGTTTATTGTCAAATTCAGCCGCAGTGGTGATTGGTGCAATGCTGGTTGCGATGATGCTAGGCCCTATTTCAGGTATGGCTTTAGCATTTATTGATAATCGATGGTTGTTTTTTAAAACAGCATTTAAAACCTTAGTTTTAGGTGTGTCGATGATTGTCAGTATTGGCATCATTTTAGGTCTTATCAATATTAACTTACCTATCACCCATGAAATTCTGTCTAGAACTCAGCCTACCATTATGGATTTAATGATTGCACTTGCGGGTGGTGCAGCAGGGGCATTTGCAGCCGTTTCACCACGTCTGTCTGTGGCTGTTGTTGGCGTTGCAGTTGCGACTGCTTTGGTACCGCCGCTGGTTGCAAGTGGCATATTAATTGCGCATCTGGAATGGAAACATGCAGCAAATGCTCTGCTGTTGGCACTGACCAATATTGTTGCTATTCAAATTAGTTCTTCACTGGTGTTATGGGCAGCAGGTTTTAGACGCGGTTCAGATGAAGAAGTAAATAGCACAGTAATTGAATTTATTAAAAGAAATATCGTGAGTCTTTTAGTACTTTTTGCGCTGGGTATCTATTTAAGCTTTAACTTTATGATGATGTTAAATAAACAGATGTATGAACATCAGGTAGAAAGCTTGATTGAAAGTCAATTTAATCAACATAATAATTTGATTGATACGGTGCAGTTTGATCGGCGTAAAGAGATGACTTTAATTCGCGTAGTCTTGCGTGGAGATATAGCGCCAAAACCTCAACAGATTTCTGCATTGAATCAAAAATTAGCACAAGACCCACGTGGAAAACCAAGTGTGGTTCAAGTGCGCTTTATTCCTGTGCAAATTATTCAAGCCAAAGAAAGTCCTGATTTTGATATTAAGCAAGTTGAAGCCGAGCAATTGATACAACCTTAGATTCAACAATAAGAAATTGATGGTATTTACAGCTTACTTTAGATGGAGTCTTATTATTCAATAGGCATTCATAATGTTACATATTACACAGATTTAATTTAATAGTCTCAAAAGGTTATATTTAAGTAAGCATCCGGCTAACACAGCCTTACCAAGCGATCCTATAAGCCTTAATTTAGTTCCCACCTAAAAACAAGTGGGGACTTAATCCATGAACATGGATATATATTCAGCAACACCTCCTGTTGCTAAAAAACGCAGAACATACAGCAAAGAATTCAAACTCAGTATTGTCAATGCCTGTAAAAATCCTAATACCTCGATCGCTTCGGTCGCACTGCAACATAGTATTAATGCCAACCTTGTCAGTCGTTGGATCAGGATCTTCAGCCATCATGAGGGTGCCGTGCAGGATCCTACTCATGTGAATCCAGCATTTATTGCTTTGCCTTACACTGCTGAAATCAGCCAACCTATTGATGAGAGGATCACGTTGTGTATCACCGTGCCTCATACGAATAATGATATTCAGCTAAAATGGCAGACATCAGAAATACCTGTCTTGGCAGAATTACTCAAGGCACTTGCAACATGATCCGTATCAATGAAATTTGGCTCTCTACCCAGCCCATGGATATGCGAGCAGGAATGGATACTGTCATGGCTCAGGTGGTGAGAGCCTTTGGCTACATCAAACCGCATTGCGCCTACCT
>NZ_VOZL01000042.1:0-5599 GCF_013419805.1 Acinetobacter sp. YH12058 | reverse complement strand
GCTGTGGCTCACGCTCCAGTAGTCCGGAAGGTAGAGCAGGACTTGGAATAAGAGAATGGCAGTGTGTGGAGTGTGGTACGCTCCATGATCGGGATGTAAATTCCGCACTGAATATTCTTGCGCTCGGACATGAGCGTCTAGCAGTAGGAATCTCCGTCCTTTAGGTCGGGGAGGATGTCAAATTGAAAGATTCGTCAATTGAGTCATATCAGCCAAAGATCAAAATTCGCTAATCTTAGCTTGATGAAAAGTACAGTGCTACAAAATTGAAGGTTTGAATCAATTTTGACCAGAAAAACAAAAAATGGAAGGAACTATAAAATGAAACAATGGACGCAAGCTTTATTATTCGGTGCAGGCTTGTCTTTAGCCGCCAGTGCAGTGCAGGCTAAGCAAGTGGTCTGTGTATTCGACTTGGTCGGTAAAAACGGTGATGTCTATAACTTAATGCAAGACTATCAATTGGCGGCCAAAAACTGGGGCGCAGAAATTGAGTTACGCGTAGGTCAAAACGAAGGCGTGATTGCAGAAGATTTTAAAGCAGGAAAATGTGATGGTATTAGTGTGACGGGCATGCGTGGTCGTCAATTTAACCATTTTACAGGCTCATTAGATGCAATTGGTGCGATTCCAGATTTAAAACTGGCAGTTAAAGTCATGCAAGGTTTGGCGAGTCCTGCTTTTGCCAAATATATGCGCAATGGTCAGTATGAAGTCGCAGGTGTCATTCCTGTGGGTGATGCCTTTTTGATGGTGAATGACCGCAGTATTAATAGTGTCGCCAAAGCCGCGGGGAAAAAAATTGCTGTTTTAGATTATGACCAAGCGCAAAAAATTATGGTACAGCAAATTGGTGCGCAAGCAGTCAGTGCCGATGTCACCAATTTTGGCAGTAAATTTAACAATGGTCAGGTCGATATTATTGGTGCGCCTGCTGCAGTATTCCGTCCTTTGGAACTACATAAAGGCTTAGGCACTAAAGGCGCGATTGTGAATTATCCAATTTTACAGGTCACGGGCAATATTATTATCCGCCCAGATAAATTCCCTGCAGGTTTTGGGCAAAAATCACGTGAATGGGTGAAAGGGCAGTTACCACGTGCCTTTGGTATTTTAGGCAAAATGAAAGCCGATATTCCTGCAAAATATTGGATGCAAGTGCCTGCAGCAGATCAACCGGGTTATCAAAAAATGATGCGTGAATCGCGGATTGATTTAACTAAACGTGGTGTTTATGACAAACGCATGATGAAATTATTGTGGCAATTCCGCTGTAAAGAAGCGCCAACCAATTTTGAATGTGGCTTGCAGGACGAAAATTACAAATAATTGGAGAATCTTGAGGTAATTACTCAGAATTCACTTTAATTCTGCATCACCGTCCCAATATTGAGTATGCTATACTTGATAAGTGGTCTTTTTGCAGAAAAGACATCTGAATTGTACCTGAGGAAAATCCATCATGAATGCCCAAGCACTTGAGCTCACCGACAACGCTGCTAAAAAAGTTCGCCAATTGCGTGACAGTGAAGGTAATCAAGACTTAATGCTACGTGTATATGTGACAGGTGGCGGTTGTTCAGGATTTTCTTATGGCTTTAACTTTGCGGAAAGCCAAAATGAAGATGATGCAGAATTTGTGAATGGCGATGTAAAAATGCTGGTCGATTCACTCAGCTATCAATATTTAGTTGGCTCGGTAGTGGACTATATTGAAGGCTTGGAAGGTTCGCGTTTTGTGGTACAAAACCCGAATGCAACCACGACTTGTGGTTGTGGTTCTTCATTCTCAATCTAAGTATGATTTAAATATTTTTGAGTATCAGCATCTGAAAAAGTAGATTGATGCACTCAAAATGATCAAAGCCTTTCCTATATAGAAGAGGAAAGGCTTTTTTGTTGCTACTGATCTGGTTTAAAAGTGCATCCTTAAACCAAAGTCATGGTACCTAAAATGCGATCACCTTTAGCCCCTGTGACCGCAGGTAAATTGCCACTTAATTGCTGACAAAAACGCATTGCCAACCAAGCAAAGGCGGTGGCTTCGACCCATGTTGGGTTTAGCCCTAAATCGGCTGTACTTTGTACAGTCCATTGATGTTTGCGCAAACGCCAGCGCAATTGCTCTAGCAAATAAGAATTATAGGCACCACCGCCACAGACATAGACTTCACCTGTATCCATGCCTGAACGATAAATGGCTTTTTTAATCGCGCGGGTGGTGAGCTTTAATAAAGTCGCCTGAATATTTTCAGGATTATCTTCCAGCTCGTCATATTCCACATCATTACGCCAATCGGCAACCTGTTCATCTAACCATTCCAAGTTAAAGTCTTCGCGCCCTGTACTTTTGGGTGGTTCTTTAGAGAAAAAAGCGTGGGCTTGTAAACGATCTAACAAGCTGCGAATCGGGTGTCCATAAGCAGCCCAGTTGCCATTTTCATCATACGGCTGACCTGTATAACGCTCACACCAAGCATCCATTAAAATATTGGCAGGCCCTGTATCAAAACCAGATACTGCTTCAGGCTGCCCCGCAGGTAATAAGCTGACATTGGCAATACCGCCTAAATTTAAAATAACCCGATGAATACTCGAATGTTGAAATAAGTTTTGATGGAATGCGGGTACTAAAGGTGCACCTTGTCCACCTGCGGCCATGTCACGACGACGAAAATCTGAAATTACAGGAAGTTGTGTGATTTCAGTGATGATATTGGGGTCACCAATTTGCAAGGTAAAGCCATGTTCGGGACGATGACGAATGGTTTGACCATGTGAGCCAATCGCTTTAATTTGAGATTTATCTAGTTTATTTTTTTCGATCAGACTATTAATGCCATGACCAATCATGGTGGCCAAAGCTACATCGGCCTTGCCCATGCGGTCAATTTCATTGTCATCAGGCAAAGTCAGTGCCATGAGTTCATCACGTAAATCAGGGTCAAACGGCAAAGTTAGGGTGGCGTGGAGTTGCAGTGGATCAAAAGAAGCAGCAACAAGATCGACACCATCCATGCTTGTGCCCGTCATTACCCCAATATAGATCGCTGTCATGGTTATTCTATAGCCTGCAATATGCTGAAAAAGTGTTAGTATATCGCACAAATTGAATAACTGATGTGTTTGGATTTCGTGATGTCAAATTTCCTGCCGGCTGAAGAACAACTTGCTCTCATTCAACGAGGCACGCATGAAATTATTTCTGAAGAAGATCTTCTGAAGAAATTAAAAGAGAATCGTCCTTTAAAAATTAAGGCGGGTTTTGACCCGACAGCACCTGATTTACACTTGGGGCATACGGTATTAATCAATAAATTAAAAGTATTCCAAGACTTAGGTCACGAAGTATTTTTCTTGATTGGCGACTATACGGCCATGATTGGTGATCCAACAGGTAAAAGTGCAACTCGTCCGCCGTTGTCACGTGAAAAAGTTTTGGAAAATGCCAAAACTTATCAAGAACAGGTTTTTAAAATTCTTGATCCTCAGAAAACCAAAGTGGTGTTTAACTCTGAATGGTTTGCTACAAAAACTGCAGCCGATTTAATCCAATTGGCATCGCAGCAGACTGTAGCACGCATGTTGGAACGTGATGACTTCACCAAGCGTTATAACAACCAACAACCGATCGCGATTCACGAATTTTTGTATCCATTGGTACAAGGTTATGACTCGGTGGCCTTACAAGCCGATGTGGAGTTAGGTGGTACAGACCAGACCTTTAACTTGTTGATGGGACGTACCTTACAAGGTCGTTATGATCAAGAAGCGCAAGTGTGTATCACGGTGCCAATTTTAGAAGGTTTAGATGGCGTCAATAAAATGTCTAAATCTTTAGGCAACTATATTGGCGTGTTTGATGCACCGGGTGCGATGTATCAAAAAGTCTTATCTATGCCAGACAGTCTGATAGAACGCTATTTTGAATTACTCAGCTTTAAGTCAATGGATGAAATTGACGTATTGTTGAAAGAAATGGCAGAAGGGCGTAATCCTCAAGAAATCAAAAAGATTTTGGCACTTGAGTTGGTTGAGCGTTTCCACGGTGCGGAAGCTGCTGCAAACGCCCATAAAGGTGCGGGCAATATTATTACCGAAGGTGAATTACCAGAAGGTACACCTGAGGTGACCATTTCACGTGCTGAGTTTGGCGGTGAATTATTTATTGCTTCTATTGTGCGTGCAGCAGGCCTGACTAAAAATGCAGCGCAAGCCAAAGATGCAGTTGCACGTGGTGCAGTAAAAGTGGACTGGAATGTTGTAGATGCAGGTTTTTCTGTGAAGGAAAATGCAACGCATATTATTCAGGCGGGCAAAAAAGCCATTGCCAAAGTCACATTTACGGACTAGGTCCATTCTAAGTGATTGAAATAAAAGCAGGCTTCGGTCTGCTTTTATTTTCTGTTTGGTATATTAATTATATGAATAAGTAAATTCAAAAAAAACCTTATAAAAACAACACTTAAATTTTGCCAAGTAGCTTGCATTTTTGCTCAGTTATGTATAAGATTTACCCATCTAGACACAGTGTACAAAACAGATCTAGAGGGTACTTATAACTATAGCTCCACAATTTACAAGTCCCTTCCCCAAGGGACTCTTTTTTTCGTATAACTATAATAATGATATATGGATCGCATATAGATTCAACTCCGAGGGAGAGATTTTGGGAGAGATCTCTTTCTTTTTTTTGCCTCTAGTTTTGTTGTGGTTTATATCTAAAGGTAAAATGTAAGATTACTTCTCTTTGTTTTATAAAAATTTTCTTAAAACTTTAAGACCTAAATTCAAAACTCAAAACTCAAAATTCAAAGCTAAAGCTACTTTTATACGGCAAAACCTCTTGTAGGTAGTGCATGTGGATGGCGCGATCTAAACTTGTTGAATAGAGGAGTAGACTCATTCGACTTGAAATCAATAATGTAAATGCTGAACACCAACTTTTAATCAACGGACAAGACCTCCACACTGATATGAAATCAATGATAGGTACGCCGTATGTAGGAATATGATTCTGGATAATGCAAAAGCATTTTTAACTGAGATGTAAAATTTTTTTAGATATCATAAGACAAAAAGAATTGTATACATTGGCAATCGTTGATTACAGCCTGCAAAACTTGACCGATTTGAGCCCATAAAAGTATGGATAAAAAAGCCCTCTTTACTTTGTAGATGTGAGTTTTTATTTAAATTTGATGAAAAAATAGCTAAAAAATTAAAAAACCAAGTATTTTTGTAGAAAAAAAATACATACGTGAAAAATATCCTAATTTGGGGCTTGCAAAGATTTTGAAATCCCCTAGAATGCACCCATCCCGACGCGAAACAGCCTACGAACTTAGCTTACAGGGTTGAGTTGTTAGAAGTGTTTTGCGTTAAAATTTCTGCTGATGAGGCAGAAATTAAGATCATTAAGAGATTATGAAGAACAACTTGTGTGGATTTTTACTGATTGATTAATCGAAGATATTTCATTGATTGATTGGTTTAAATTACTCGAAGTTTATTTGAGCGAAATTTAAGTCAGGAAATTGATGAGCCAGATTTGGAAGTTTAGATTAAAACTTCAAAATGATTTTAACTGAAGAGTTTG
>NZ_VOZL01000041.1:0-6533 GCF_013419805.1 Acinetobacter sp. YH12058 | reverse complement strand
ATGGGAGTGCATGAGCTGTGGTACAGCTCATGATCGAGATATAAACTCAGCTTTAAACATTCTTGCGCTTGGGCATAAGCGTCTAGCTGTAGGAATCACCCTCTTTTAAGGGGGTGAGGATGTCAAGGCTGATGTAAAGTGGTCAGTTGAGATAGGGAATTTGGTTAGGGTAGGTTAATACGATATAAAAACGATTAGAGATCTAAACTTCAAAAGATCCGCATTAAAAAAGCGACTTATTTGAAAGTCGCTTTTTGTGTATCTTTAAGGCTGCTCAAGTGAGCTGTTGTATTAAGCAACAGACTCAGGCGTAGTGCGCCATAAGCTTTCTAGGTCATAGAATTTACGTGCTGTTGGTAGCATGATGTGAACCACTACCATACCAAGATCGACCAAGATCCATTCTGCATCACGTTCACCTTCAATACCAATTGGGCGGAAGCCTGCTTTGCGCGCTTCTTCGGCAACATTGTCGGCAAGAGATTTTACGTGGCGAGTTGATGTACCGCTAGCAATCACAATGGCATCTGAAACATTGCTGATGCTGCTGACATCAAGTTCAACAATTTCTTTGGCTTTTACATCAAGGAGAGCTTCATGTACAACTTTAAGACAAGTTTGTACGTCATGCTTTTGGGTATTCATTGCAAGATCGTGAGAATTAGAAGCGCCGGGCGATGGTTCTAAATTCATGGGGTGTATAATTTCCTAAAATTATTCATCGTCTAATATAGCTGTTTTAGCCTGAAATTTCAAATCGGTTTAATTTTAACCACTTTGATTTGAGGGAAAGTATTTGTCTTTCCATGCAAATGATTGATTTGACGCCAGACTTGGGCGGTATTCTGCAGCGATATAGCCTGAATAAGCACTGTGCTGTAACCATTTGAAAATAGTAGTATAGTCTAGCTCGCCTGAATCGGGTTCATGGCGTCCTGGATTGTCGGCAAACTGGATATGACCAATATCCTGAATGTTTTCTTGCAATGCGCTCAGCACATCTTCACCCATCATCGCCATGTGATAACAGTCGTATTGCATTTTAAGAGCAGGATGTTTGACTGCTTCTAGCATCTCTTGAGCTTGCGCAATATTTTGTACTAAAAAGCGTGGCATGTCGGTGCCATTAATCATTTCAAAGACAGGCTGAATATGATGTTGAGTGAGCATCGAGCAGGCCAGTTTTAGGTTTTCTGCCAGTGTGTTTAAGCAAGGCAGTAAATCGGCATCGACAGGTTGTTTGCCTGCCAAAATATTGACGCTAGGGACATTTAATGCCGTGGCATAGCGGATGGCTAACTCTAAGGCATGATGAAATTCAATCTCTTTTCCGGGTACGCCCGCCAAACCATTGCCGCCTTGCATGAGGTCACCCGCAGGGACATTGATTAAACACAGGCTGAGTTGGTGGAGTGTGAGTTGGGTTTGAATCTGCTCAATACTCAGCTCATAGGGAAATTGAATTTCAACATGCTGAAAACCATGTTCGCGTGCAAGGGCAAAGCGTTCAATTAAAGGCACTTCGGTAAAAATCATCGACAGATTAACCGCCAGTTTAGACATGCAGGTGCTCCTTGCAGGCAAAGGTTGGATCAGGAATCAAGCCGATTAAGCTTCGACCTGATGAATAATGGTGGCTAAATCTGCTTCTGCAAAACCCTTGGCTTGATGGGCTTGCAGTTGTGAAAGGGCTTTTTCTGCCACAGGAATCTGTAACTGAAATTGCGCTGCCAGTTGTAAGGCATTGTTTAAATCTTTAGACAGGGTTTGGACTTTCCATTGCACAGGCTCAAAACTGTGAGTTGCCATACGTGGAGTTAAAATCTGAAACGGTTTCGAGTCGGCAAAACCACCCGCCAAAGCAGGTGCAAGTAAACGGGTGTCTACGCCTGCCTGTCCTGCTAAGGCAACAGCTTCGGCAATTAGGGTGCTGTTGGCAGCAACAATCAGTTGGTTGCAGATTTTAGTGGCTTGTCCTGTGCCTGTTTCGCCCATACGGGTCACACGTTGTGACAGCACATCATAAATCGGGCTTAATTTTTCGATGGTGTTTGCATCACCCCCTGCAAAAATCACCAAACTACCTTGTTCGGCTCCCGCAGTGCCTCCCGATACAGGTGAGTCAATCCATGTGACCTGTTTGAGGTTGGCTTGCTGCGCTAGCTTTTGGGTTTGATCTACAGACAAACTGGAAAAATCGACAATGACTTGTTGAGCAGTCAAAAAAGGCTCAATTTGATCTAATACAGCTTGGACGGCATTATCATCGGCAAGGCAACTCAAGATCACTGGATATTGTCCGATCTCGCTCAATTGCAGCGGTTTTGCCCCCAGACTGAGCACAGATTCGCAAGCCGCAGGGCTACGATTCCACACCGCGACCTCAAAACCTGCCTGAACTAAGCGGGTTGCCATGCGCGTCCCCATAAGTCCCATACCTAAAAAAGCGATTTTTGTGTCACGATCAAAATGCATAGCGCTGATTCTCCGTTTTTGCCTACAGTACAAGTCTGGCTTGAAATGTCAATTTAGCCTTTGGTCAAAGTCTGTTGTGTTTGAACTGAATCAAAACTGACGCGGTGCAAAGGTCACTTCAGGGTTCTTGTCCTTTTTACGTGCCAGTTGGCTATTTTTACCCAGCAATAATTTTAATTGCCAAATTTTTTCTAAACGTAAAGATTTATTTGGCGCATGTTCCATAGCATCCAGCACTTGTTTGGCTGCAGCCAATGCATCAGGAGAGCGTTGTGCAATTTCTTCAGCAAGGTCTTGTGCTTTTTGTAAAGGTGTTGCATCTAAATGCGTGACCAAGCCAATTTCTTTGGCATAGTTGGCATCAAAAATACGTGCAGTTAAGGTCAGTTCTTTGGCAAGGTCTAAACCAATTAAACCTTTTAATGAACGGCTTAGCCCCATATCAGGCACTAAGCCCCAACGGCTTTCCATAATCGACATTTGCGTGTCAGGATGCGCGATACGAATATCTGCAGCCAAAGCCAATTGCATCCCTGCGCCAAAACAATAGCCTTCAATTGCAGCAATTACAGGTACAGGCAATTGTTGCCAAACGAGAAATGCTTTTTGAAACAGGCTTTGCCCTGGCTTAATTAATTCCCAAGCCGCAAATGCACGGTTTTGTGGATTGTTGAGGTCGGCCAAGTCAATGCCTGCACTAAATACCTTTGCTTCGCCTGTTAAAATTACACAACGTAAGCTGCGGTCTTTTTTAAGTTTTTCGGCAGTCCGCACCAATTCTTTAAGTAGGGCAAAACTCATGGCATTGCGTTTGTCTGGGCGGTTCAGGGAAACTGTGGCGATGCCGTTATTTTTTTCGATACGAAGTAAGGTCATGATGTGAGCTCTTGTTTTTACTGGGCAAAGCATAACATGGGCAGCAGTGCGATAAATGACAGCAGAGTCACGGCAAAGCCTTGCGACCTTGCCTTTGATTACGTGACTTTTTTTTGTGAATAGTGCTGGGTGAGTCGTGCTTACAAACTGTATCTTCTCGTTGAGGCGTTCGCGGTGAATGTCACTTTGATGTTGGCTAACTCACCGCATTATGTTTGGTAAAAATGTGTTCTGCTGCATGTTCAACTTGCTGTATACAGGTTTGTAATTCCTGATAACGGTTTAAGACCTCTTGCACAAACAGATCATCGGCTTTACGACGTTCTTTACGTAAGGTCGAAACAAACTGTTCAAATGAGCCTGTTACTTCTTGCAGGTTCGGTGTGCCAACATAGCGGGTCGCACCATACAGACGATGCAACACATGCTCGAGTTGTGGGAAATCTTCCAGTTCAATCAGCTGTTCAATTTCATGTAATTCTGTGGCAAAGCTATCCACTAGCATTTTCAGTAAATCCACTGCAAGGTCTTCTTTGTTGGCTGCCAGCATTAGGCTTTGTTGCCAATCCAACACCTGTGGATCTAGCGCTTCAATCACAATGGCTTTATCGACTGCAGGTGGCTTATTAAAACTTTGCGTGGTCCAATGGGTTAAAATTTGGATGATTTGTTCAATCTGAATCGGTTTGGTGACATAGTCATCCATACCGACTTTGAGTAATTTTTGCTTTTCATCGGCAAGAGCATGCGCGGTGAGGGCAATAATAGGTAAGCGTTTGTGATTTTCCAAAGTCGATTCTAAAGAACGAATCGCACGGGTGGTATCTACCCCCGACATCACAGGCATTTGAATATCCATAAAGATCAGGTCAAATGGTTGCTGTCCCTGCTCAATGCGTTGCTGCAAAATCCCCAAAGCTTCCTGACCACTTTGCGCTTTGGTGGTGGTCACATTCAGTTCGCCCAACAAGGCTTCGAGTACAATCAGGTTTGGTAGATGGTCATCCACCGCTAAAACGTGCAGGCCTTTACCATCAAATGATGCAGACTCCTGTTCATCAAAACTGTTTTCATTGTTGAGTAAGTCAATTAAGGCTGAACGACTGAGCGGTTGATACAAAGCGCGCGCACGATATTCATTTAACAGACTTGGGTCTAGCGCCATTTGATAGCCATACACTGCCAAGTTACCTTGATAACGGGTACGAATTTCTTTTAATAAAGCTTCGGTGTCGCCACTATGATCAACAATCAACCAAGTATTGTCTTGCAGGTCGGATACATCTTTTAAGCGGCTAAATAAATCTAAAATTGAAGCGGCTTCAATATGTCGCACCGCATAATTTTCAAGATAATGACGCAAGACATTCGCTGTGGCAGGGTGCGCCAAATACGACACCACCTGAATCTCTTTAAAGTTTGGATGCTGCTGTGCATGCGCTTCATCTACCGCAAACATGGCAGTAAACCAGAAGGTCGAGCCTTTTTCGGTTGGGGCGCGTTCCTGATTGTCTTCAAAGCCAATTTGACCTTGCATCAAATGCACCAACTGTTTGGAAATGGCCAAACCTAAACCTGTACCACCAAATTGACGCGTGACCGAAGTATCACCTTGAGAGAAAGACTCAAACAATTTTTTACGGTCTGTACCGCTTAAGCCAATGCCACTGTCTTGGACGCTAAAGTGAATTAAGCATTGTCCAATATCGTCATGTTCTACCCGCGCCCGTACAATAATTTCACCATCGGGGGTGAATTTAATCGCATTGGAAATTAAATTGGTTAAAATTTGCTTGAAACGTAAAGCATCGCCCAGCACATATTGCGGCACGTTATCGGCAAAATAAAAGGCCATGTTGATGTGTTTTTGCGCAGCCAAAGGCGAGAGCATATCCATCACATCAAAAATGGCTTCTTCTAAATCAAAGGGTGCGGTATCCAGTTCCAGTTTGCCTGCATCAATTTTAGAAAAATCCAATACGTCATTAATGAGTGCTAAAAGATGCGCCGATGATTTACGAATGGTCTGTAAATATAAATTCTGTTCATTGCTAAGATTTTCCTGACGCAATAACAGGTGAATAAAGCCATCAATACTGTTCAGTGGTGTTCTGAGTTCGTGACTGATGTTGGCTAAAAATACCGATTTAGACTGGTTGGCAGAAATCGCTTGGTCACGTGCCTGACGATAAGTGATGTTTTGCACTTCCAAAGTATCGAGGGTGCGGCGCAAGTCATCTTCGGTTTGTTCGGTATGTTCTTTGAGTTCTAAAAAGCTGAAATGCAGGCGTTTTACCACATTGGCAATATCCCGCTGCAGTAAGCGTAATTCGCCAGTACTGTTAATGACCATGTGTTGATCGAGCGTATCGGCATTCAGGCGTTGTAGCTGCATGCGAATTTCATACATGGGTGCAATCCAGCGTCGTGAATAGAAATTCAGACACAGCAATAACAACAACAGGGTCAGCAAGCCTGTGGCAATTAATACAATCATGACCCGATAACGGGCAATTTGTAATGGCTGATTGTCCAGTTCAATCAGCAACCATGCAGGACGGTTGATGTCTTGCTGAATTTGCATGCCATACACATGATTATTTTTATACAGAATTGGGCCAAAAAAATCGGCATTTTTAGGGAATTTGGGCCATTCGGCTTGGTCTTGAAAGCCCATGCTTAAACGGCGTGTACCAGAAGCATCAATCAGTGCAGTACGAATCAAGTGCTTTTCGTTCATCATGTTTTGCATAAAAGTACGTGCTTCTTCGTACTTCCACGGAAAGCTAGCCAGTTGATGCAAAGCTGCTTCAGATGGCAACTCAAAACGGGTCAAAATCGCAATTGCCATTTGTCGCTGCTGTGCTTTTGCGGCATTCGAGGTTTCAGATAAAACTAGCATCGTGCCGACGCATGCCAAAACCATAATTGGCACAAAAATAAGTGCAATCAGCTGTCCATAAGCATGATTTAAATGTAAGCGCTTAAATAACTTTTTATTGATATTTGACATGGTTAACGCAGTTTAATCCCTATGTTTGGCAGTTTAGCATGCTTTATCAAATGGAGCGTAAAACTCAGTCCTTCAGGTCAGAGATATAAGCGACACGACATGAAGTGTCGTTTGATTTAACTAAGGACTATTTTCCTTGAGTTTTGATTGTTAATATAAGTACATGAAA
>NZ_VOZL01000040.1:0-6643 GCF_013419805.1 Acinetobacter sp. YH12058 | reverse complement strand
TAGGCAATTTTTCAAAATATTGTTAAGCCTTTTCTGAGCATGGTATTTTTCATGGTATTACCAATTAGCAGGAAAATAAGCCATTGAATATAAAAGATAAAAATGTCTTGTTTACAATAGAGTGGGAGTGACTGGCACTCACAGGCAATGTCTGGCACTGGCTGGCATCACAGCTGAGACTTCAATATCTCGCAGCTGAGCGATAAACTGTATAAAAACACAGTATCGCAAGGATGCGGATCATGCCCCAAGTGGCGGCCAGGATGGCCAGCCGGGACGAGAACACTGGTCGTTACCAGCGTCACCGGCCCGAGCAAACCCTGCTCTATCGGATCGTCGAAGAATACTACCCGACGTTCGCTGCCCATTTGGCGGCGCAGGGCAGGGAACTGCCCGGCTATGTGCAACGCGAGTTTGACGACTACCTCAAATGCGGCCGTCTCGAACACGGCTTTCTGCGGGTGCGTTGTGAGTCGTGTCACGCTGAGCACCTGGTTGCGTTCAGCTGCAAACGTCGGGGCTTCTGTCCTAGTTGTGGCGCACGGCGTATGGCCGAAAGCGCCGCGCTACTGGTCGATGAGGTTCTGCCCGTACAGCCCATGCGCCAATGGGTACTCAGCTTTCCCTTTCAATTGCGCTTTCTGTTCGCCAGCCGGCCGGAGGTCATGGGCCGGGTGTTGGGCATCGTTTACCGCGTCATCGCCACGCATCTGGTCAAGAAAGCGGGCTATACCCACCAAGCGGCCAAGACCGGTGCCGTCACCCTGATCCAGCGCTTCGGCAGTGCACTGAACCTCAACATTCACTTTCACATGCTGTTCCTCGATGGCGTGTACGTTGAGCGTCCCAATGGAACAGCCCGGTTCCTCTGGGTCAGGGCGCCGACCAGCGCCGAACTCACCCAACTGGCGCACACCATCGCCCATCGGGTCGGCCGCTATTTGGAGCGGCAAGGCCTACTGGAGCGGGATGCTGAAAACAGTTACCTGGCCTTGGATGCGGTGGATGAAGATGCGATGACTCCACTGCTGGGGCATTCCATCACGTATCGCATCGCCGTGGGGCCACAGGCAGGGCGCAAGGTGTTCACCCTGCAGACACTGCCCGCCTGCGACCCGGAAGATCAGTTTGGTGACATGCCCGGTAAGGTTGCCGGTTTCTCGCTACATGCCGGCGTAGCGGCCAAGGCCCATGAGCGCAGCAAACTCGAACGGCTGTGCCACTACATCAGCCGCCCGGCGGTGTCTGAGAAACGGCTGTCGCTCACGAAGAATGGCAACGTGCGCTACCAGCTTAAGACGCCGTACCGGGACGGCACCACGCATGTGATCTTTGAGCCGCTGGACTTCATCGCAAGACTGTCGGCGTTGGTGCCGAAGCCACGTGTGAACCTTACCCGGTTTCATGGGGTGTTTGCGCCCAACAGCAAGCACCGCGCCCTGGTTACACCTGCCATGAGGGGCAAGGGGAGCAAAAAGGTCAAGGTATCGGATGAGCCGCCAACACCCGCTGGGCGGCGAGCGTCGATGAAATGGGCACAGCGGCTCAAGCGTGTATTCCAAATCGACATCGAGACTTGCAGCGAATGCGGCGGTGCCATGAAGGTGATTGCCTGTATTGAAGATCCGGTAGTGATCAAGCAGATCCTCGACCATCTGAAGCAAAAAGCCGAAACCAACGAGTCCAGCCCGTTGCCCGAGAGCCGGGCACCACCGGCTGGCCTGTCGCCGGGTCTGTTTACCTGACCCGTCCCAAACGATTCCGATCACGATGCTGCGGTAATTCAGCCGCGGCAGGGATGCGTTATGCCGGCGGCTTGGGTTGGCCCCGGCTGTCGGGAAAAACGGGTGAATTTTCGGCGGGATCGATGGCTACACGGGCCGGATTCAGAATCACCCACTGGCAAAGCAGGCCGTCATTCGCGGTCTACAGTGGCTGGACTTGGAGAAAAACGGCGTTTATTCTTCCTATACTCATATGCAAATAAGTAGTAACCTTTTTCCAATTAAGTACCCTTTTATTTAATATCTTTGAGTTCTGCTTCTGTGGACTTTTTCTAATTTTGATTGTTCTTTTAAAAGTTTTTGATAAGAACCTTCTACGAGTTTTTTCTTGTCTTGGCATACAAACTGCTTATATGTATCGAACATTTTAATCCATTGAATATATGTCCAATCGGAAAAATTTAGTTCACTATCTAAATTGATAATTTTTTTCAAACGTTTTTGCTGTTCATAAGAAAAAATATTTTTTGTTTTTTGTTTAAAATTTAATCCTGGGGCAGTATACATATATGATAAAAAATCCCAATATTCTAACATTGTTGCTTTTTTTATATCACAATATTCTTTTTTATGGAAATGCACAAGAACTATAGACACGTTGGGTTTTGGTTTAAAATCTGAAGGCAAAAACTCATAAGCCAGTTTTATATCATATAACGGTTTGAACATAAGTGATTTTAATGTGTCTTTATAATATGGAGTGCCTGCGTATTTTAACATTGCTTCGTACTGCATTATAATATACATATCTTGTGGCGGGTTGATTGCTGTTAGTAATCTTGTTAAGATTTCTCCCGTCATATTAAACGGTATATTAGAAAAAACTTTATAATTGCCATCAGGAAGTTTTATGTTCATAAAATCTTGATTGATAAGTGTTAGTTTTTCACTATTCAAGTTTTGCTTTAAAAATTGATACAAAGAGGTGTCTAATTCAATTGCAATTACACTTTTACTTACTCTTAATAAATGTTCGGTTATTATGCCTTTTCCCGGACCTATTTCATATACAATGTCAGTATTATTTATATTGCTATTTTCAACAAGGCTACTAACTAATTTTTTATCGTGTAAGAAATTTTGTGAATCCCTAATATTTCTTTCCATAAATTCCCTTTAATTGCATAATCTTTAATAGTTTATATAATTAATTATAAGATGAAACGTACAGTTTGTCAACTATTGCCATTTAAATTGGACATATAGCAAGCATACAAAATAATGGTGTTTTTACATATAAAAAACTACTAATACTGGTTACAAATCTTAAACCAAATAAAAATTTGCATAAAAAAAGATGTGATGATTATTAAATTCTTCACAACTTTTATATGTTAATATTTAACCAAAACATTAGATTTTAATATGTTTAGTATTTTACTCTCATACTGGCACCGTGAAGTCTACGTCAATTCCCCAAACATTTAGAGTAAGTGCAAAAAAGCCATTTTTAAAATTTGTTTCGGACAAGTAAAAAGTTTTAGGCTCATCAATTCCCCAATAATATATATCTATATATTCTGCATAAAGAAATTTTTGAGATTCTTCATCGTATTTTATGCCTTCGACACCATATCCCTCTTGAAACCTATAATCGCCTAGTATATTGACAAATTCATGTGATAGATAAGGTATTGCATAGTTTTCATCATTGTTATCGTAGACAGCAATTAAGAGTTGGAATTCATAAGTATCATCATTAGAGTCGATTGCATTAATCGTTATCCATTGTAAACCGACACTTGTGTTGTCATATACAAAATCCTCACCTATTAAAACGGTAATAAACTCATTTGAAATTTCATTAAAATCGTAGAGATCGTAAATTAGTACCTCAAAATCTAATTTTAGACCCGAAAAATCCAAATCCATTGGCACAATTAGTAATGGATTTCTGTTGATTGAACCATATGAGGCATAGCTAACACCATAGTCAATTATGTCAGAATAATCAGTTATGTCAGAAAGATCCATATCGGCTATATTAATTATAACTTGTGAATCATGTATTACATCCCCATCTTTAGCAACTAAAAAGGTTTTTGAGGTGAAATAATCTTTTTCATCAACAACGCGAATCTCAACTTTCTAAACTCTTGAAATAAAAAGGACATAACACAATTTAGATTTCGACTAAGAAAACTACCTCATGTTATGTCCATTTACGAATTTATCATTTCTGTGTATTTATTCATAGACTCTTGCTATTCACTTATCGTCAAAAAGCCATTAAGAACGAGAGGATTCCCCCCAGCTTTAACCGATATTGAAATAATTACGATACAAATTGTAGGTGAATTTTTAGGATTGGATTCTGATAAAAATATCTGGAAATATTTTAAACACAATTACTTAGAATGGTTTCCAAAATTGGGGTCATATCCTAATTTTTGTAAACATTGTGCAAACTTATGGCAAGTCAGTCAGCAAATTATGACCAAGGTTAGAAAAACCTTTATGCACGATAACATTCATTTTATTGATGGTTTTCCTATTCCTGTTTGTTGCTATGCTCGAGCAAAAAGACATAAAAACTTCAAAGAACATGCAGGTTTTAGTTATTGTGCAGCTAAACAAGAAAAATATTATGGTTTTAAAGGACATATTGTGATTAATTTCTCAGGAATGATTACAGATTATACTTTTGCTCCCGCAAACTGCGATGAACGAGATGTTGCACCTGAAATTACACAGAATATTCATGGTTTGCTTGGTGCAGATAAAGGGTATTTAAGACCTGAATTAAAAAAATACTATGATTTACAGTGTGTTGATTTACAAACACCATTTAGAAAAAATATGGTTGACGATCGACCCAAAGAAGCGATGAGAATACTGATGAATGCCCGAAGGAAAATTGAAACAGTCATAGGACAACTAACAGCACAGTTTAATATACAAAAAGTCAGGGCTAGAGATCTATGGCATTTATCTCATCGTATCACTCGAAAAATTCTTTCACATACAATTTCAGTCGTTTTAAATTCTCAATTAGGTAATCCTCCTTTACAGTTGGAAAAATTAATTAAAAGTTGAGATTCGCGTATCAACAGTATATTTGATAACTATAAAGCCGTATCCTTCTGTGTCAATGTCATAAGAAACAACCATATCTTTTGTAACTTGAACATTAGAATGTTTGTGGTGATTTATATAATAAATTCCTAGATATAAACTTAGTTTCATGTCGCTTAAGACTTCTTCTAAAGTGGAGCCTAATTTAACGGATTCAGAGTCTATATCAATTTCAATTTTATTATTAAATGCCAAGTTTTTTGAAAAATCATCGCTTGATATTTCATCTAAAATGGTTTTAATTTTTATTTCAAACTCATAACCTTCAATCTCAATTCTTGTATTATGAATGCCTTCATCCAATATTGTTTCTTGATCTTCATCAATTATGTCCTCAAAGCGAACAGTGTTAAAATATCCATTATCGTAAACTAGCACTATATCAGAAAAAAGCATACCTGCATTATATTCATTGATCTCTTCGTCTTCGATTGCGGTATAAAAAATTAGACCATAATTTCCATTAACATCTTTAGTTGGAGAGAGGTTTATAACTGCTAAAACCTCAAATTCCTCGTCATCTGCAACAAACAAGTCTTCGCGTATTAATGCTGCGTATTCGTTAAAGGCAAAAATAACATCTTCCGATATTTGGGTAAATAGAACAGCTTCCCAATTAGAAAAATAAGCATAAAAATCTTGAGTGCCTTTATTTATTACAAGCCGAATTTTCTAAATTACCTAAAGGAGGTAAGGTTCTTTGCTTAGCCGAAGGTGAAGGTCGCAATGCTGTGTTTTTAGCCAAGCAAGGTTATGACGTTACAGCGGTTGACCAGTCTAGCGTCGGCTTAGAAAAAGCACACAAATTGGCGGCTGAACAGGGTGTAAAAATCACCACAGTGGTAGCCAACTTAAATGAGTATGATTTAGGCGTAGACGCTTGGGATGGCATCGTTTCAATTTTCGCTCATGTGCCTCTTGAGTTACGGTTGAAATTGCATAAGCAGGCAGTGGCTGCATTAAAAGAAAATGGCGTCTTTATGCTAGAAGCCTATACAGCTGCTCATATTGACATGGATGGAGTGGGTGGTCCTCCTGCCTCGCAAATAGATATGTTTATGTCGCTTGAAGGGTTGCAGCAAGAACTAAACGGTTTGGATTTTATAATAGGTGCTGAAGTAGAGCGTGAAATCTCTGAAGGAAACTATCACCAGGGTAAAGGAGCAGTCGTTCAAGTGGTTGCCTGTAAGAAATAGTTAGTTAAATAGTAAGTTCTAAGGAAAGTAATGAGTACGTTTAAGCAATGGGTAAACCGTCTTTTAGGAGACGTAGGAACCGTTTTTTACCTATCAATACTCTTTATTGGTTTGTTTTTAATTGCCACAGTCAGTAACCCTGATGGCGTTCAAGAGTTAGCGCAAAAAGCACTGGATGCGACCGCTGATGACTTTGGCTGGTTGTACTTATTAGTGACCAGTGGCTTTGTCATTTTTACACTCTGGTTGGGGTTGTCACGCTTTGGCAGTATTCGCCTCGGGCCTGATGACGAGGCACCCGAGTTTAGCTATGGCTATCGCAAGGATGCGGATCATGCCCCAAGTGGCGGCCAGGATGGCCAGCCGGGACGAGAACACTGGTCGTTACCAGCGTCACCGGCCCGAGCAAACCCTGCTCTATCGGATTGTCGAAGAATACTACCAGACGTTCGCTGCCCATTTGGCAGAGCAGGGAAAGGAATTGCCGGGCTATGTGCAACGGGAATTTGAAGAATTTCTCCAATGCGGGCGGCTGGAGCATGGCTTTCTACGGGTTCGCTGCGAGTCTTGCCACGCCGAGCACCTGGT